>JAUWTC010000379.1 GCA_030609785.1 Holophagae bacterium | reverse complement strand
GGACGGCCCGGCGGCGACCTATGTCGGCACAGTGCGGGCGAATGTGGAGACCATTGTGGCGGCACTGGGAGGAACCCAGTGATGGATGCGGGCCACGTGCCGGCCGTCGAGGTCGAAGATCTGACGGTCGCATACACCGGCTCACCGGTGCTGTGGGACCTGGACCTCCAGGTGGCGTCGGGCACACGAACGGCGATAGTCGGTCCCAACGGCGCCGGAAAGAGCACCTTGATCAAGGCGGTGATGGGCCTGATCGAGCCCGTTGCGGGGGCGGTCCGAATTTTCGGCAAGCCGGGGCTTGAGGTCCGTGGCTCGATCGCCTACGTGCCTCAGCGAGCGACTCTGGAGTGGGATTTCCCCACCGACGTGTTGGACGTCGTCACGATGGGGACCTACGGCCGGTTGGGATGGTTCAGGCGGCCGGGTGCTCCTGAAAGCGCGACCGCCGAGGCGGCCCTGGAGCAGGTCGAAATGTCGTCGTTTGCCCACCGCCCGATCGCCCAACACTCCGGTGGGCAGCAGCAACGCATTCTGCTGGCGCGGGCCCTGGCCCAGGATGCCGAGATCTACCTGTTGGACGAGCCCTTTCAGGGTGTAGATGCACCGACCGAGCGTGCCATCGTCAGGGTCTTGGACGATCTGGCGACCGCAGGCCGGACGGTCGTCGTCGTACACCACGATCTACAAACGGTGGCGGAGTATTTCAACCACGTCGCCCTGCTCAATGTGCGCATCATCGCTGCCGGCCCGGTGGCGACGACATTTACGGAGGACAACCTCCGTCTGACGTTCGGTGGACGTGTCGGGGTTCTGGCCGCCCGTGCCGGGAGCGTTTGAGTGGAGATCTTTGCTGACTGGACCCTGAGGGTGGTGGCCCTCGGGGCCGGCCTGTTGGGGGCGGTCAGCGGTTTCCTGGGTTCCTTTGCCGTCTTGCGGCGCCAGAGCCTGCTGGGAGACGCCCTGTCCCATGCCGCCCTGCCGGGCATTGCACTGGCCTTTTTGATCACGGGCTCCAAGGCGACGGTGCCGATCCTCATTGGGGCTGCCATGACCGGGTGGGTGGGCACGCTGGTCGTTCGGTTGATCGTACGGCGCAGCCGTGTGCCTTATGACGCCGCCCTGGGCCTGGTTCTCTCGGTCTTCTTCGGTCTGGGCCTGGTCCTTCTGACCGTCATCCAAAAGAGGCCTGACGCGGCCCAGGCCGGACTGGAGACCTACCTCTTCGGCCAGGCAGCGGCGTTGTTGCGGGCAGACGTCGTCGTCATGGCCGTGGTCGCGACGGTGGTCCTGCTGGTCCTGATGCTTGCGTGGAAAGAGATGAAGGTGCTGACGTTCGATCGTGCCTACGGCGAGAGCCTCGGGCTGCCGATGGGCCGGTTGGACGGACTGGTGACGGCACTGCTGGTCGTGACGATCGTGCTGGGACTGCAGACAGTCGGTGTGGTCCTGATGTCGGCAATGATCGTCGCTCCCGGCGCCGCCGCAAGGCAGTGGACGCGGCGGCTGGGATCGATGGTCACGGTTGCCGCCGGCATTGGTGTTGCTGCGGGTGTCAGTGGCGCTGTGCTTTCCAGCATCGTGCCGCGGTTGCCGACCGGTCCGACGATCGTGTTGATCCTCTCAGGCGTGGTTGGGGTGTCGTTGTTGATGGCGCCGGAGCGGGGTCTCGTATGGCGGCGTCTGCAATTGGGTCGACTGCGGCGCCGGCCGCGTCAGGAGCCGGTTCTGATGCACCTCCACGCCCTCTCGCTCCAGCATCCGGACGATCCGGATCACGGCCACGAGGTATCGGTACTTCGGACGATGAGCCCGGCGGACATCGATGTCGAGGGCGCCTTGACGGCGTTGGCCGAACGGGGCCTGGCCGCGTCCGACCGCAGGGGACTGTGGGCGCCGACCGAGTTGGGCCGAAGGGAAGCCCAAAGGACACTGAAGCGCGAGGCGGATCGATGAACCCGGAAGTAGAGATCCTCCTGATCGCCGTGGTGACGTCCGTCGCCTGTGCCCTGCCGGGCGTCTTTCTGGTTTTGCGGCGGCTGGCATTGGTCAGCGATGCGATCACCCACGCCATTCTCCCCGGTATCGTCGTCGCGTTTTTCCTGACGGGATCACTGACGTCGCCGCTTCTGGTGGTGGCCGCGGCGGCGACCGGCGTCCTGTCCGTGGTTTTGATCGAAGCTATGCATCGGACCCGCCTCGTGGCCGAGGACGCGGCGATCGGCCTGGTGTTCCCCGCCTTCTTCAGCCTGGGCGTCGTCCTGGTGACCAGGTGGGCCGGGAAGGTCCATTTGGACACGGACTCGGTTCTTTTGGGTGAACTGGCGTTTGCGCCCTTCGACCGCTTCATCGTCGGCGGCGTGGACCTGGGTCCGGTGGCGCTGTGGATGATGAGCGGGATCCTCCTTCTCAACCTCGCCCTGATAGTCGTGGTGTTCAAGGAACTCAAACTCGCCACTCTGGATCCGGCGCTGGCGGCGGTGTTGGGGTTCTCACCGGTCCTGCTCCACTACCTCTTGATGACTGCGGTCTCGGTGACGGCAGTCGGCGCCTTCAGTGCGGCGGGTTCGATTCTGGTTGTCGCCTTGATGATTGCTCCTCCGGCGGCGGCCTATCTGTTGGTTGAGAACTTCAAGCCGATGCTCCTGCTGTCCGGCGGTCTCGGGGCACTCGGAGCCGTTGGGGGATACGGTCTGGCCCGGTGGTTGGACGTCTCCATCGCTGGTTCGATGGCGGTTGTCTGTGGCCTGATCTTCGCGGGTGCTTTCACCTTCGGGCCCGAGCGCGGCCTCGTTTCCCAGATTCGACGCCGGTCGGCGCAGCGCGTGGAGTTCGCCGCCCGGTTGTTGGCGGTGCATCTTCTCCACCACGAGGGAACCATGCGGGAAGCCGTCGAGTGCGCGGTTTCAAACCTCAATGTGCACCTGGGATGGCCGGTGCCGGCGACGAGGAAGGCAATCGCCTTCACGGTGGCCCGTGGATTGGCGTTCGAAGAGGGTCCGGTGCTGCACCTGACCGAGGTCGGTCGCCGGTTCGCCGAGGACCTGAGTGCTGGTGGGATCTGAGGTCGGCTGCGCTACACTCTGCGGATAAACTGAGAGGGAGTCCTGTATGAAACGATCCTTGTTTGTGTTCGTCTTGCCCATCATTCTGTGCTGCGTCCCGGCCGGAGCGTCCACCGAAGGCGGAGCCGGTATCGAGGTCGATCTCGAGCCGTGGCTCTCCAACCTGGGGACGGTCATTTCGACCATCCGATGGGAGGCGCCGGGTGACGAGGCTTCGATCTCTTTCAAGGCGCCCGAGGGTGTATCAGCGGTGATCGAGGGTGGTGAGTTTCTGGCCTCGGGTGACCGTCGGGTGCTGGGTGCGGTCGTGGCAGGACAAAGTCTGCAGGTAGAGATTTTTGGTCTGGAAGAGGGGCAGGAGGCCTTCCTGGCTGTGGACCGCAGGGTTGGAGGCGAGACCTTCCAACTGGTGACGGTGATCGGCTTTTCCGACGGCCGGCCGGTCGTCCTTGATGCCCAGCCCTATAGAATCTTCGAAAAAGAGGCCGAGCATCGTGGAGAGATCCCTGAGAGG
>JAUWTC010000390.1 GCA_030609785.1 Holophagae bacterium | reverse complement strand
ATTACCGACAGCCCCGGAGTCTACGACGACGATCCGGTGCGGGAGCCCTCCCGCGGACAGAGCGTCGGCATCGTCGGCGGCGGTCCGGCTGGTTTGACGGCCGCGTGGTTCCTGGGCAAGTGGGGCTGGGATCCGGTGATCTACGAGAGCCTTCCAAAGGCCGGCGGCATGCTGCGCTATGGTATTCCCAAGTACCGACTGCCCTGGGACGAGATCGACAAGGAAGTCGACTACATCAGGCGGGCGGGTGCCGAAATCAAGTGTGGGGTCGAGGTCGGTGTCGACATCACCCTCGATGATTTGATGGAACAACACGGCGCGGTCTTCCTCGGGCCTGGTGCGATGGAAGGCAAAGGCATGATGGTCGAGGGCGAGAAGGACACGCCTGGCGTTGTCATCGGCGTCGATTATCTGTTGGAGAAGGCCGACAACCCGACACCGACCGAAGGCACCGTTATCGTCATTGGTGGCGGCAACACGGCAGTCGACGTTGCGCGCCAGGCTTGGCGAGTCGGCGCCGAGAAAGTCATCGTCATTTACCGTCGTACCAGGGCCCAGATGCCGGCCGATCCACAAGAAATTGAGGACATGCTCGAAGAGGGCGTGCAACTGTTGGAGTTGGTTGCGCCGGTCGGAATCATCAAGAAAGAGGACGGCAGTCTCAAGGCCCTCAAATGCATCCGAATGGTGCTGGGCGAGCCTGACGCCTCGGGGCGCCGGCGTCCCGTTCCCCAGGAAGGCTCCGAGTTCGACCTGCCCTGCGACTGGGCGATGCCGTCCATCGGGCAGATGCCGTTCCTGACTCGATTGCTCAAGGACAGCAAGCATGCGCCCAAGGTCTCCCGGTGGAGCACTTTCGATATCGATACCACGACGATGAAGACCAGCATCGAGGGTCTCTTCGCCGGCGGTGATGCGGCCGATGACGGCCCGACTGTCGTCATCGACGCGATCGCCGACGGTCAAAAAGCGGCCAAGGCAATCCACGCCTATCTGCTGGGCGAGGAGATCCCGGCCAAGCCCTTCATCGTCACCAAGGAATTCTGGGAACGACCCGGCCAGAAAGAACTGGGCGACATCCCGGAGAGCCCCCGTCGCACGATGCACCACATCTCGGTCGCCGATAGGGTGGGGAACTTCGACGAAGTCGCCACGGGCTACGAATTCGAGGACATGACCCACGAGTGCGACCGGTGCCTGTCGTGCGGCTGCCTGGCCTTTGACTGGTGTGACCTCAGGCTCTACTCCGAGGAGTACGGCGCCGACCTCGGCCACTACAAGGGCAAGGTCCGCAAGCACAAGGTCGATGAACGTCACCCGTATCTGGTCTACGACCCCAACAAGTGCATCCTCTGCGCCCGGTGTATCCGCACCTGCGAAAAGGTGCTGCCGATCTCGGCCTTGGGGCTGATCAACCGTGGCTTCAAGACCGAAATGCGTCCCTCGATGAACGATCCCCTGGTGGACACCAGCTGCATCGCGTGCGGAAACTGCATCGATGCCTGTCCGACCGGGGCCATCCTTCCGAAGTTCGCTTACAAGAGCCGGGCAGCCCTGGCTGCCGAGCCGAAACAGAGCCACTGCGCCTTGTGCTCGATCGCCTGTCCGATCACGGTCAATCTAATCTCCGAGGGTGGATACTATATCGGCCCATCCGGTGTGGCGGGCGACTATCTCTGCCACGACGGGCGATTCGGCGCCGAACTCTTCATCAAGAGCACACGGCTGGTCGAACCCCAGAAGAGAGAGGGCATGGTCCATAGCCCCCTGGGTCACAGGGAAGCCTACGAGTTGGCGGCGAAAGGTCTGAAGACTGCCGTCGAGCAGTACGGCCCTGAAAGCGTGGCGGTCTTCCTCTATCCCGACGTCAGTAACGAGGAGATGTACCTGGCCGGGCGGATCGCCCGGGAGGGTTTGGGGACCAACAACGTCGGTTCCATCGCCCTGCTGGAAACCGGGGTCTGCTCGGGCGTGCTGGATCCCTCCTTTGGCTTTACGGCCTCGACCGCGGATCGATCGGTGATTCAGGATGCCGATCTGATCATCTGTAACAATATCGACCCCCAGGACGAACTCTTGATCCTCAGCATGGAGATTATCGACGCGGTCAAGGACGGCGGGGCTCAGCTGATCGTTGCCGGTTCAGCCAAGAACTCGCTGGACGATCTGGCCACCCTGTCGCTCGATCCGATGCGGGGTCGGGCAGCCCTGATGTGGAACGGATTGATCCAGCGTCTGATCGATCAGGGTTTCTTCCCGAGGGACGCTATCGCCCAGATGGACGGAGGCGAAGCGTTCCTGGCGGACGCCAACCCCTACGATAGTTCGCAGATGGAAATGGTCACCGGTGTCGCGGCGCGGCGAATCGAGGCCGCTGCCGCAATGGTGGCCGACGCCCGCAAGATCGTCGTCATCCAGAGCCCCGACCGGTCCCACGATATGGCGCCCGGCGACGTCCAGGTGATGGCCAATCTGACGTTGTTGCTGAGAAACCGCGGAGTGCGCAGCGATCTGATCCTGCCGTCTCTGGCGGCCAATGGCGCCGGGGTTGAGGTTTGCGGCGCCGATCCAGTCTTCCAGGCGGGACGGGTACCGGCTGGCGGGGTTCCGGGTGCGCGTACGCGCAAAGAGCTCCTGGCAATGCTGAAAGAGGGACGGATCAAGGCGGCCCTGGTCCTCGGTGAGGACCCGATGGCCACCGATCGTACGGCGTCTTATTTCGGAGGTGTCGAGTTCCTCGCCGCCGTCGATTGGGCCCAGACCGAAACGACCCAATTCGCGGATGTCGCCATTCCGGGCAGCACCTTCCTCGAGAGCGAGGGCAGCCGGTGCAACTTCCAGGGCGAAGTGATCTCCTTCAACCCAGCGGTAGAGACGCCCACCGGCGTCAAGAGCTGGGAAGTTCTGGTCGGCATTGCGGCGCAACTGGGACTCTCCGTCGGACCGGATTTCGACGGCATCTCGGGCGCGCTGGATCAGACCGTGCGAGACAACCAGAAGAATGTTCTGGACCTGCTGTGGAACACGGGGCAGGAGCGTTCGTGGGATGGTACCGGACGTTTGGTGGTCGCCGACGTTGAGGCCCAGGCAGCGCCGGTGTTGCCGGCCTATTCGATGACCGCTCGATACCGCAGCGAGAAACTCAAGGTTGGTCTTCAACACTACCGGGTCGGCGCCAGGGTATGAAGCCTAGTCTATCGCTCGGAGGTTTGATCGAGCTGCTTGACAAGAGCGTCGACCTGCTTCTGATTCTGGACGAAGAAGAAAAGGTCCGGCACATCAGCCCGGTTTTGGCGTCCGAATGTGGCTGCGCCGATCCGGAGAGAGACGGTTGCACCGAACTGAGGGATCTGTTCAGTGCCGAGGCTCTGATTGCGTT
>JAUWTC010000334.1 GCA_030609785.1 Holophagae bacterium | reverse complement strand
CGGACCACCTGTCTGACTGGATCGTCAAACAGGGCGCAGACACCCTGATCGCTCCTGTGGTTCCGAGCCGGTTCCGCGCTTTGTTGGAGTTCCACGGTCTGAAGGTGATCGAACACACCGAGCCGGCGCTCCCCCTGGAGCTTGCGCAGGCCTTCCTCGACGGAACGCTGAGCCAGGAGACAGATTCGTAGAACACTCTTGACCGATATCTGTGAAGGGTGGAGCAAGGGATTAGGGTTTAGGGATTAGGGAACCGGGGCACTGTTCACCAGTCCTGCACCATACTCAGTCACCCTTTGCCCATCACTCTCTTCAACAACGCCCGTGTCGATGAATCGTGGTTTTCAAGATCGACGTTGGCCCCCCGGGCCACCGCCTCAGCCTCGTTCAGGATCGTCCCGGCCAACTCCTTGCCCAGTTCAACACCCCACTGGTCGAATGAGTTGATTCGCCACACGACACCCTGCACGAAGATCTTGTGTTCGTAGGCAGCGATCAACATCCCAAGACTCTCCGGCGTCAATCGCTTGAGCAACAGAGTATTGGTCGGACGATTCCCACCGAAGACCTTGTGAGGCGCCAGAAGATCGATCTCGGCGGCCGTCATGCCCTTTTTGCTCAGTTCGTCCCGAACCTCGTCCAAGCCTTTGCCCCGCATCAGGGCCTCGGTCTGCGCCAGGAAGTTGGCCATCAGTTTCCGGTGATGGTCGCCGACAGGGTTAAGACTCTCGACGAAGCCGATGAAATCACAGGGAACGACGGTCGTCCCCTGGTGCAAGAGCTGGAAGAATGCGTGCTGCCCGTTGGTTCCCGGTTCGCCCCATATCACCGGTCCGGTACTGTACTCGACCCTGTTTCCGTCCCGGTCAATCCTCTTGCCGCTGGACTCCATATCGACCTGTTGAAAATGGGCCGCAAAACGATGGAGGTATTGGTCATAAGGAAGCAGGGCGTGGGAAGCAGAACCCAGAAAGTTCCGATTCCATACCCCCAGGAGGGCCAGGATGACCGGGAGGTTGGCCTCCAACGGGGCTTCTCGAAAATGCCGGTCCATCCGATGCGCACCCTCGAGGAGGGCCTCGAAGCCCGAGAACCCGACGGCCACGGCAATCGACAGTCCGATCGCAGACCATAAAGAATAGCGACCCCCTACCCAGTCCCAGAACTCAAAGCAATTGGCGAGGTCGATCCCAAAGCTCTGGACCCCCTGACGATTGGTCGACAACGCGACGAAATGCCGTGCCACCGCATCCGGGTCCCCTGACGCGCCCACAACCCAGTCTCGGGCAGTTCGGGCGTTGGTCATTGTCTCTTGTGTTGTGAAGGTCTTGGAAGCCACGATGAACAGTGTCGTCTCTGGGTCGAGATCTTTGGTGGTTTCAACAAAATCCGTCGCATCGACGTTCGAAATGAAACGAACGATCGGACCATCGTGGTAGTGCTTCAAGGCTTCGGTCACCATCACCGGACCCAGGTCCGACCCTCCGATGCCGATGTTGACCACGGCCTCGATCGCCCGGCCGCTGAAGCCCTTCCATTGACCGGACCGAATGCTATCCGTGAAGACCCTCATCTGCCGCAAAACTCGCTCAACATCCGGCATGACGTTCCGTCCATCAACCAGGATCGGGTCGCCGCTGCGGTTCCTCAGGGCGATATGCAAAACCGATCGATGCTCTGTCCAGTTGATGGCCTCGCCACCGAACATCGCCGCCTGGGCTTGCCGAAGGCCGGCCTCGCGGGCCAGATTGACCAGCAATTCCATCGTCTTCTCGGTCACTCTGTTCTTCGAGTAGTCCAGTAGGAAGTCATCGACCTCCACCGAAAATCGGTTGAAACGGTCGTCCCCTGAAGCGAAGAGATCCATGAGTTGGAGACCACCGACGTCAACGGCGTGCCGCTCGAGGGCCTTCCACGCGGGCAACTCAGTCGGCGCTACGTTGGAGTAGATCGCGGTCTTGGTCGCTGGCTCTCTCATATTCAATCTCCCTGAGGCCCGACCGCCTCTAATGCACGCGAAGCACTATTTTGGCGTCACCCTGGGTCAACACGACACTGTCTGCCGTGATGGCCTCGACCACATAGTCCTCGACGACCCCACCGACACGGACATCCTGTCCGTTGATCTGCGCGAAGGGATTCACCTTCCTGTAGACCAAGTAGTCCAGAGTAAAGGTGATACCGCCAACATGGGCCTCGCCCACGAATTCGCCTTCTGCGAGCTGCGGTTGTGGCTGCGGTCGTGGGGAGGAAGCCTCGACCGGCACTCCTTCTTCGCTGTCCGGCGTCCGGCTGGAAACCTCGACCCTGGCCAAGGCATCGTCCTCAACCGCTGACGATGAGCCATCACCAACGGCCGCCGCCTCCACCGGCATCACGGTCGGCACCATCGCCTCCTGCGGCGGATCGTGCGCCGGATCTCCATTTAACGTTTCCGGAGGATCTTCCATGACTTCCACTGCGGTCTGCACGACCTCATCCGGCGCCTCAACTGCCGTCGAATCCGACCGGTCTGTGAGGGCCCACCACACCATGCCCCCCCCGATCACCGCGGCGCCCATGGCAATCGTCGCGCCCAGGACCAACCCGACACCGAGACGACCACCGCGCTTCCAATAGCCGGCGACCACGGGTGTTTCCATGCCTCGTTCCTTGGCCTCCCGCTCGGCCGCCTCCTGGCGAGCCTTCCTCAACGCATCGCTGATCAGACTCATCGCGCGGAGCCCTCGAGGTCCCGAACGGCCCGGCCGATCTCGCGCCAACCCAGGTGGTCCAGCCCCTTGATATATCCGGCCAACAGGGCCTTGTCGCAGACGGCGTTGATCACCCTGGGAACGCCCCGCGAATAACGATGCACCCGTGAGATCGCCCAGCGGCTGAAGGAAGGGCGTCCGTTGCTCCCGGCCACACGAAGACGGTGGTGGATGTAGGCCTCCGTTTCCTGCCGATCAAGCGAACCCAGGTGGTAGCGCACGGTGATCCGCTGGCGCAGCTGCCTCAGTTCAGGCCTGGCCAGCGTGTCTCTCAGCTCCGGCTGCCCAATCAGGACGATCTGCAGCAGCTTCCGGTCGTCGGTCTCCAAATTGGACAAAAGGCGAACCTGTTCGAGGAGGTCCTCGGACATATCCTGTGCCTCGTCGATAAAGAGGACGACCTCGACGCAGTTGCCGATCTGTTCCAAGAGGTAGGCGTTGAGGCGTTGGAGCAATCGAATCCGGTCGTTACCGCGATCGTTAAGACCCAACTCCCGAAGAATCGACCGGAGCAGTTGGATGCCGGTCATCACCGGATTGAGAATCAAAGCCGTCGCGAATCCCTCATCAAGTTCTTCGAGCACCGCGCGGCACAGGGTGCTCTTGCCCGCGCCAACCTCTCCGGTGATCTGGATAAACCCCTTGCGCAGGGTGATGCCGAAAAGAATGTGTTCGTACGCCTCGCGATGCCGCAAGCTGAAAAACAGGTAGCGCGGATCCGGCGTAATGTTGAACGGTGCTTCGCGGAGATCGTAAAAGTCTTGGTACATGACCAGAATGGGTATCTTACTAGGCTTTTGCGGAAGTCATAACCCGGTCTTCGTTCTCGACCCTCGGGAGATAACAAAGACCGTCATCAGCGCCAGCGCCAGGAGGCAGCGGCCGGGGCGGTTGGCAGCGTCAATTGAGCCTCTTGCAAAACTCCTTTCGTCACGATGCGGGCCAGGAGGCCCGCGCTCCAACATGCCGTCCCAGCAGCCCTTTTCATCTCAATTTTCGTGCCTCTTTGTGCCTTTTTGTGGCTATCCGGGTGTTTTTGCAAGAGGCTCAATTGGCAGCGACCGCAACAGAAAACGCGGCAGCGGCGCCGCCCTTGGACCACGGACACCCTGGCATCGCGATCTCGAAGAAGGTACATTCATTGGGCGAGCCCTGACCCACGGGAGAACCAGAAATGACCAAGGAAAATATCGTCGATGTCAAACTTCCTGAGGGTGTCAGCCTGTCAGAGTGGTCGTTGGAGAGGATACGGTGGCAGAACCCCAGAATCCGGGCCTTTCTTGGCTGCATCAAGGTGCTCGACGAGGTGTTCGAAAGTAACTACGCAAT
>JAUWTC010000429.1 GCA_030609785.1 Holophagae bacterium | reverse complement strand
GGTGCTCAGCGCCACTTCCAACTTGGCGCGACGCAGATGAACCTCGGCGCGGCGGTCTACTACAACGCCGTGCGCCCGACCAACGGGACTGTGTGGGACTTGCGGTTTCTTGTCGAATTCAACTTCTAAAGGTCATGCATGGGTTTTTTGTCAGATAAATTGAGGAAGACGCACCAGTCGATGAACCTCCGAAAGAAGATCGTATGGGCTGTGACGAGAGCCTCAAAGATCTTCCTTGTGGCGGCAGTCGTCGGGTCGTGCATCTCGACAGCCCATTCGCAGGATGACGCCGGCCGCGTCTGGGTGCTGCCGTTCGAGGTCGACTTTGACTCCGGAGCCGCGAACGGTGACGCCATCATCGGACGGTTAATACCCGTCAACTCCCTGATCGTCCGCGAGGATTGGAAGCTGGTCAACGTCGCGATGGTGACGATCGCGGATGCGCCAGGTGGAAGGCCCGGCCAGCCCGGCAACCCGGAACCGGTTCCCGGTCCCAACGTCTTCGGCCTCGGTGATCTCACCGATGCCGTGTCGTACCGGCACGAAAACAACCGTCCGGTGCAGCCCCTCGGAAACCGGAAGATCGACTTGGTGTCGCGATGACGGAGGAACCGCAGATCACGCAGATGAACGCAGATAGAAAAAACCAACTTGCACGGATCTGCGGTGATCTACGCCATCTGCGGTCCGTGCGGAACGAGGAGAATCATGATTGAACCGACGCGACCCGCCAGTGCCGGCGCCGCCAGGACGCCGACCCTTCGTTGGCGCTTCCCCGTCGGGGTGACGATCTTCGTGACCGGTTTCGCGGCGCCGCTGGCCATCCCCCTGGTGACCTCGTCCGACCTGCCGACCGGATGGAAGACGGCGATTGCCGGCACCTTGGCGGTGGGTGTACCCGAGATCATGATGGTGGTCGCTGCGGCGGTGATGGGCAAAGAGGGCTTCGCCCGGCTCAAGGGCCAATTCGGGCGGTTCCTCACGAAGTACGGACCGCCGGACGAGGTCAGTCGTGCCCGCTACCGGATCGGGTTGGCCATGTTTGCAGCACCCCTGCTCCTGGCGTGGCTGGGACCCTACCTCCACGACCATTTGCCGGGCTTCGCCGGCCAAACGTTGTGGTGGCATATCGGTGGCGATCTCGTCTTCGTCGGCAGCCTTTTCGTTCTCGGTGGCGAGTTCTGGGACAAGCTCCGGGCGCTCTTCGTACACGGGGCGCGAGCAGTATTCCCCAGTACGAACGCTGGAGAAGGAGGCAAGAATGAGTGATTCCGGAATCTTGGGGACCGCCCGCAGTCAGTTGATGCGGCTGGCCACCCTGACCGACGTCGTCTATGGCGTGGCCCTGGTGTTGGTCGTGACCTGGCTGCCTTTGCCCGAGGAGAGTCATTCGGGCGGCACAGTGTGGCTTGCCGATCTGTGGGCCGAGTACTCGGACAATCTCATCGCGGTGGCGATCGGTCTGGTGTTTTCGATCATTTACTGGATGCGATCCAACACCCTGATGACCGCCCTCGACAGGACCGATGGCGTGCACACAGGCTTGTCCATTGCCTCGGTCTTCTTCCTGCTGCTGCTCTTGTACGTGGTGCGGGTCAGTGCGGAGGTGGCGGCGCCGAGCCGCCGGGCCGGAGAAAGCGTTGCCGTTGCCTTGATCGGCATTGCAGGCGGCGCCGCGTGGTGGTGGGCACGAAAGAAAGGATTGGTGCGCGAAGGCATTACGAAAGAGGAGATGCTCGGGGTGCAGATCGAAGCCTTCGCTGAGCCCATCACGGCGCTGGTGACCTTGCCCTTCGCCTTCGTCGGCGAGCTGGCCTGGAATCTGTCCTGGCTCGCCTACATCCCTGTCGCAGCTTTTCTCCGTCGACGAGGGAAAAAGGGGCTAGAATCTCAATAATCTATCTATCGAATGGTTCAAGGAGGACCTCATGAAAACTGTGAAGCAGAACAATATTTTCTTAACGACTTGTGTGATCGCAACCCTGCTCTTCGCCGTGGCGCAGCCGGCCGAGGCACAGCAGGAATACGGACCCCTGTTCGACAAGTTCAACCTGAGTATTGGAGGCAGCTGGATCGGTACCACTACCGAGATTCGGCTGGACTCCGAAGTTGCCGGAGAGGGAACAAAGCTCACTTTCGAGGACGACCTCAACATGGATAGCGGTCAGACGATCCCGAGTTTCTCCTTTAATTGGCAGATCGGCCGCAAGCATAAGCTGGGATTGCGCTGGCAGGAAATCAACCGGGACTCGTCAGCACAGGCTTTGACCGAAATCGAATGGGGCGACGAAACCATTCCCATCGATGCACAGATCGGCCTCGGCTTCGATCTCACCCAGACCTTTCTCGATTACACCTACTACCCGTGGGTCAACGAGAAATGGGCGGCGGGTTTTGGTATCGGCCTCAGGGTGATGGACTTCCAGATTACTCTTGCGTGGAACGAGGGAGAAGTCATCGAGGAAGGCAGCAGCGATGTCACGGCAACAGGTCCGTTGCCCTACCTCTACTTCGAATACCGTCGTATGTTCTCCGACAACTGGCGATTCACAACCGGCCTTGGATGGCTCTACCTTGAAATCGACGACATCAAGGGCGGCCAGTGGATCGGCCGGGCCGGCATCGAGTACCTGCTGGGAGATCATTGGGCCTTCGGTGGCGCACTCAACCTGGCCAAGATCGACGTTGATTGGAAGGGTGTTCAGACAGACGAAGGTGACAGCCTGTTGACCGCTGCCTTCGACATGGATGTCACTGATTTCACTATCGTCGCGCGTTTTCGATTCTGATGATGAAACAGTGGGAGAAGATGTACAAAAAGGGTCGTTGACCTGGGTCGGAGGTGATGATGAGACGTCTTAGGGCATGCCTGGTTGCGAGCATCCT
>JAUWTC010000365.1 GCA_030609785.1 Holophagae bacterium | reverse complement strand
TCGGTCGATTTGCGGGACGTTCGCATTCTCCAGGCGCCTCTTCTTGCCCGGCTGCTGACCATGGCCTCACTCACCGGCCTCCTGTCCTCACTGGCGAGCGACGGCCTGACTGTCGACCGGGCCCGGGGCAACATCACGATCGAACCCGGCAGAATCGATTGTTCGTCGATCAGAATCTCAATTGATCAGTTGGAGATCACCGGGCACGTCGAGATCGCACTGGATACCAAACGCATCGAAGGCGAAGGACTCCTGATTCCGGCCGCCTCACTCCAGCGCCTGGTCGGAACGGCACCGGTCCTCGGCGCTTTTCTCGAAGGTTTCGGCAAGAAAAACACTCCGATCGTGGCCACGCGGTTCACTCTGTCGGGGCCGCCGTCAAACCCCGAGATCACGGTCTATCCGCTGTCGTCGCTTGCGCCGGATATTCTCAGGGAGATAGGGTTTACTTGATCCGAAGGGCACCGCCTCTTTGTGCCTCTTTGTGGCTATTTCATGAGTTTTGCAAGCACCTAAGCTGAAAACTCCCGGCGAAGCCGGGTCAGACTTCCTCCTCCTCAACCAGTTCCCTCTGCTCGAGCAACTCTTTAGCCGCTGCAGCGTCCTCGCTCCGCACCATGAAGGACACGCCGCCCCGGCCGACGACGCCGATTCCGGCCCACCCAAGTCCGAGAAAATCCTGGTCCGCGGTCCCGTCCATCGAGAAGGGGATGCCGGAGGCTCTCAACAGGGATCGAACGACAGCAGCCTCGGTCCCGTCCGCCGTGACGAAGACCGTCTCCACATCGACATCACCATCGACCAGGCGTACGGCCTCCGCATTGTCGATGACCACCCTTTCGACCAGTGGGGTTCCACACGTGGGACACTGGGTGACCCCAACGACATATTCGCCTCGAACACCACCCTCGATCAGATCGGGACAGTTATCATTGGGACAGAACATGGCGCCCTCCCTTCGGTCTTTTGAACCATTGTATGTCACCGAGTCTGACCTTTTCATCGGCTTTCGGGCTCGAGAGAAACCTATTGAGCGTAGGCGTTGTTGAGAGCTGCAGATCAGGCTCTTTGCATACCGTCGATTGAACGGGGGGTTGTCTCCCGGACCTCTGCATCCGTAAGATAGCAATTGTCTCCCGGAGGTAGAGTCCGTGACAGCAGAAAACCTGGTCCTGATCACCGTCGACGCCCTCCGTCACGATGCCCTTGGTTGCGTCGGTTCGAGCTATGCCTCCACGCCCAATCTGAATGCCCTTGCGCTCGATGGCGTTCTCTTTGAACAGGCGATCTCGAATGGACCTCGGACCCAGGCATCGTTCCCTTCGATCATGGGCTCCCTGTATCCACTGGTCGCCGGGGAACGGCGAGGTCTGCCGCTTGAGGCGACGACCCTCGCCGAGGCCACCTCCCGCGCCGGGTTTGCGACAGCCGGCTTCAACCCCTCCAATCCCTTTCTGACCCGGGAAACCGGTTACGACCGTGGTTTCGACCTTTTCATCGACTTTTGGGATGTGCACGACCGAACGGGATCATCCGCGAAGACCGGCACCCTGGCGACGGCCAAGAAGAAGATCCACGACACAATCGGACGGCATAGCCTGGGATTCCTGATGCTGATGCAGGCCCTCCTGTTGAAAGAAGGGGGCCAATACCTGACCGGCCGCTTCATCACCGACCGCGCATTGGCCTGGCTTCAGGAGCAAAAGGGACCCTTTTTCCTGTGGCTGCACTTCATGGATGTTCACTTTCCCTACCAGCCCCTCCCGGGACACCGAACCTGGAAGGACAGGCTTTCCTTCGTCAACGGCATGGCAGGCCTGAGCGCAGGCCGGCCGGATCCGGCCATCAGGGCGCTCAAACAGCTTTACGGAGACCGCGTGGACCTGGTTGACGGCTTCATCGGCGATATCGTCCGGGGCCTGAAGGACCTGGGCCTGAAGGAGAGAACCGCATTCATCGTCACCGCGGATCACGGAGAGCAGTTGGGCGAGCACGGGCGTTGGGCTCACGGGCCCGACCTTCACGAGGAGTTGATCAGAGTCCCGTTGATTCTCAGTGGTCCCGGCCTGGCTGGGCCTCGGCGGATCGACCATCAAGTGGAGCTGCTCGGCCTGGCGCCAACCCTGTTGGACATGCTCGGCATCCCTGCGCCACCCTCTTTCCTCGGTTCGAGTTTCGCTCCTCTGGCCCATGCCCGGTCCGACGAGGGCTCGGACATCATCTTCAGCGAAACGATGCACTGCGGCGGTCGAATGAGCCGCTCCGGGGTCCCCGACATCTTTACGGTCTCCAGCTGTCGGGAGGCCGGCTGGAAATTCATCCAGGACACCGAGGATGACGGCGAGGAGCTCTTCGACCTGAGCACGGACCCGAATGAACGCACGAATGTGGTCCTTCAACACCCCGACCGGGCGGCTCACTTCCGCCACTTGATCGACCGGCACCGCCAAAACACGGCCACACTGGCCTCAGCCTATGAGCGCGGAGGTCAACGGGCGTCGACTCCGGACGACGCAGAGATGCGCCGGCGGCTGGCAGCACTGGGCTACCTCTGAGATGGAGAGGGGCTCGACGAAGACCTTGGCTATCCGCGGCGCCACCTGGGCAACCGCGGGGGTCGGACTGCAAAGGGTTGTCCAGACCCTGGCGGTCATCTTCCTGGCACGCCTGTTGGTACCGGAGGATTTCGGGCTGGTCGCGATTGCCGTCCTGGTCCTCAACTTCGTCAACCGTGCCAAAACACTGGGGCTTCATACGGCGCTGGTCCAGCACGATGGCGACGACCAGAAGGCGGCTGATGCCTGCTTCATCATCAACGGTTGCCTGACCGCGATCACGATCGGCATTGTCCTGGCCGCCTCCCCGTTGGCCTCCCGGTTCTTCGATGACCCCCGGGCGGGCGCGCTCCTGGCCCTGATGTCACTCCGCCTGATCCCCCAGGCATTGGCGGCCGTTCCCTCGGCGTTGGCGGTCAAGGCCTTGAATTTCCGCAAGCAGGCGCTGATTCAAGCAGCTGATGGAGTGATCAGCGCCGTCGTCGCCGTCATCCTGGCACTCTCCGGGTGGGGACCGTGGGCGCTCGTCGCCGGATTCCTGGCCGGGTCCACCGCGGGCGCAGTGCTCTGGTGGATTCGACCCGGTTGGAACCCTCGGTGGCATCTCGACCGAGAAGTCGCCGCAAGCCTGATACACGCGGGCGTTCGTATCTGGTCAGCGGGTAATCTGGCCTTTCTCATCGATGGGGCCAACCGACTGTTCATCGGAGGCCTGCTCGGTCTGGTCCAGTTGGGATTCTACGAAATCGTCAGCCGGATCGTGCACGCCCCAATTCAGAGCCTCTTGGGGATCCATGACCGGGTTGCCATCGCGGCCTTCTGCAAGGAACAGGACGATCGGGAGAGGGTCGGTCGGTGGTTTCTGCGCTTGTCCGGTCTCTTGCTGATTCTGACCTCCCTCATTGCCGGGCCGTTGTTCTTCTTTCCGGACGTCCTGATTCCCACGATCTTCGGACCGGGCTGGGAGGCAGCAATCAGGCCTGCGCGGGCGCTTGCCGTGTTCGCACTGCTCGCTCCCCTGGTTTCCACGGCCCCCGTCTACATCGCCGCACAGCGAACCGGCCTGTTGCTGAGATTCACCACGATCCGAACAGTCATCACCGTGGGCCTGCTCTTCGCCGCGGCCCACGTCAGTCTGACAGCCGTTTGTGCCGCCGAGAGCCTCGCCGCCCTCGTCTTCGCCC
>JAUWTC010000014.1 GCA_030609785.1 Holophagae bacterium | reverse complement strand
GGGCCGCTCGTGGCGCCCCTCATCATCGGGCCGGCAATCGGCCTCCCCCGACGGTTCAAGGATCTACGGTTCCGAAAGGCAACCAGGGTGGAGACCTCCAGAGCGGAGGAGGTCGACACTTTGAGATTGGTCCTCGCAGTGGTTTTTCTCTCGTATGAGGCACTGGTCTCCCTGCACGCGATCGCCCTCACCCTCGTGCGTATGACGATCACCCACAGGCATTTGCTGCAGTGGGCGACGGCCGCGCAAACGGCCCGCGTCACCAGTGACGAGATGCAGGGTTTTTTGGTATGGCGAAGGATGGTCAGCGCGCCCCTCTGCGCCCTGGGTGCGACCATGGCCATCGCGTGGGTCAATCCCTCCGCCATGGCGGCAGCCGCGCCCCTGTTGCTGATGTGGTTCCTGTCTCCGGCTATCGCCGGCCTGATCGGGCGACCCGGCGTCCGCAAACCGGTAGTACTGTCGGCCGCCGATCGCAGGCGCCTCCGCTGCCTGGCTCGCCGAACCTGGCTGTTCTTCGAGCGGTTTGTCGGCCCCGAGGATCACTGGCTGCCCCCCGATCACTTCCAGGAAGACCCCCGCGGGCTGGTGGCCCACCGCACCTCTCCAACCAACATCGGCCTCCTGCTGCTTTCAACTCTCGCCGCTCACGACCTGGGCTACGTCGGACCCCTGGAGCTGGCTCTCAGGCTGAAGGGCACAATCGAGGGCATGGCCGGACTGGAACGGCACAGGCGCCATTTCTTGAACTGGTACGACACCCGCACTCTCGATCCCCTGCCGCCACGATATGTGTCCGTGGTCGACAGCGGCAACCTCGCCGCCAGCCTCCTGGTCCTCAAACAGGGATGTGACGAGATGCCCCACACCCGCGTCTTGCGCTGGGAACGCTGGAGGGGAGTGCTTGATATTCTGGACATCCTCAAAGACATCCTCGAGGACGTGGGACTCGGGCGAGACGCTGTCGTGTTCGAGGAGCATTTGGCCCGTTGCCGCTCGCGGATTGAACGATCACGGCAGGCGCCCGAAGGGTGGGTCTCCCTCCTGCACGAACTCCCGGAGCAGGATCTCCTCCAACTCGAACAAGCCCTGGTCTCGATCATCGACGACAACCCCGAGGCGCTGGATGCTCAGACCCTTCATGCGCTTCACCTGTGGCTCGAGAGGCTCCGCCACCATCTCACCAGCTTTGGCCGCGAACTGGAGCTGCTCCACCCCTGGATCGGGGTCATGGCCAAGGGGCCACCTTGGTTCAATCAGCAGGCGACGGACACCGGGATCGAAGAGGCTTGGCAGGCCCTGGTCGACTCTCTCGGGCCCACGCCGTCCCTGGCCGAGGTCGTCTCGCAGAGTGGGACCGCGGCCGAGCGGCTGATCGAACTCCAAACGCGGGCCGCCGATCAGTCGGAGGCGGCCCAGGCTTCGGACCCCCGTCCGGCACAGGCCCTCGAATGGTGCCAAGCGATGAAGCGCGCACTGGACTTGGCGCGGGCCGAAGCCGAGAACCTGCTCAAAGAGTTTCAGCAGCTCGGCTCGACCGCAGATACTCTATTTCACGACATCAAGTTCGACTTTCTCTTCGACACTCGGCGTCAGGTCTTTCACATCGGCTTCAACGTGGAAGCCGGCAAACTCGACAGTAACCATTACGATCTCCTGGCCTCCGAAGCTCGGCTCGCGAGCCTCCTGGCCATCGCCAAGGGTGACGTACCCCTCAGCCACTGGCTCCACCTCGCCCGTCCCCTGACCCGGCTCCGTGGCCGGCGGGCGCTCCTTTCGTGGAGCGGGACGATGTTCGAGTACCTGATGCCCGTGCTCTGGACGGGCAACGCCGAGGAATCACTGCTCGGTGAAAGCTGTCGAACGGCGGTTCGCCATCAGATCGATTACGCACGGGAAAAAGGCATCCCGTGGGGCATATCGGAGTCGAGTTACTACGCCTTCGATGCGAGCATGAACTACCAGTATCGGGCCTTCGGCGCCCCGCGGTTGGGGTTCAAACGCGGTCTCCGTGACGATCTGGTCGTGTCGCCGTACGCCTCACTGATCGCCTTGGCGTTGTCGCCGCGGGAGGTGATGCGAAACCTCGACCGTCTGATCGAATTGAAGATGCTCGGCCCCTACGGCTTCTACGAGGCCGTCGACTTTACACCTTCGCGCCTCGGCGGACGCCATCACGAGATCGTGCGCTCCTACATGGCCCACCATCAAGGCATGATCCTACTGTCTCTGTGCAACTCCCTGGGTCCCGACACGATAATTCGCCGGTTCCTCTCCGATCGATGGGTGCGGAGCACCGAGCTCCTCCTGCATGAGCAGATGCCGGTCGAGGCACAGATCGAATACCCCCGTCCGAAAAGGACCGGCGAGGAGGCGCTGCTCGAGCCGACCCGGGCCGCCCTCGAAGCATGGCGCCCGGATAAGGATCTGCCGAGCACCCAGGCCCATGTTCTGTCAAACGGGCGGTATGCCTTGTTGGTGACGGCCTCCGGCGCGGGATTCAGCCGTTGGCGCGAGTGGAACCTCACTCGATGGCGAGCCGACTCGTCGCTCGAAGATCTCGGGACATGGATCTACATCTCAGACCTCGAAAGCGGTCATCTTTGGTCCGTCTGCCGGCAGCCGGTCGGCTCGCGACCCCAAAGTCAGGAGGTCCTGTTCTTCCCTCACAAAATCGAATTCCAGCGCCGGGAGCACGACATCTCAGTGCTGACGGAAATCGTCGTCGCCCCTGACGACGACGTCGAGATCCGGCGCATCACTCTTGCCAATCACAGTGACCGGCGGAGGCATCTGTCGGTGACCAGCTTCGCCGAGATCGCCCTCGCCTCATCGGAGGCTGATCGGCGGCATCCGGCGTTCAGTAAGCTGTTTGTCGAGAACGAATACCTGGAAGATGTCGACGGTCTACTCTTCAGGCGTCGCCCTCGGTCACATCAGGACAAACCGATCCATCTCATCCACATGGTCACCAGCGACGGCCCGCAACACGCTGTGACCGGACACCAATGCGATCGTGCGCTTTTCATCGGCCGCGGAGGGAGTTCTCGACTTCCGGCCGCGTTGACCGGGCAGGGGGGATCAGGCGGAACCACCGGTCCGGTGCTTGATCCGATCATGTCTCTCAGCCTCGAGATCGAGATCGACCCCCACGAAACCGTCGAGGTCGCGCTGATCACCCTGGTTGCCGAAACTCGCCGGAGGGCCCTCGAGCTGGCGCTCGACTACGACGCCTGGCCGAGGATCGAACGAGCCTTTGGACAGGCCCGTTCGCGCGGCTTGCAAGAACTCAACCGGCTCGAATTGAAGTCGGAAGAAATCGGTACGTTTCAGCGGCTCCTGTCGGCTTTGCTCTTCCCACAGCCGGCCCTGCGTGCACCACCCGCGACCCTGGCGGTGAACAGCAAGGGCCAGCCGGCGCTGTGGCCGTTCGGAATCTCCGGGGACGATCCGATTCTCCTGGTTTCGATCGCCTCCGAGGGCGAGGTCGAGCTGGTGAGAGAGGCTCTCAGAGCCCATGCCTACTGGCGTCAGCACCGCATCAAGGTGGACCTCGTCATCCTCAGCTTTGAAGAGACCAGTTACGACCCGAAACTCACCGGGAAGATCCACCACTTCATCCGCCAGTCGGGGGGCGACGTCTGGCTCAACCGTCACGGCGGGATCTTTGTCCTCGTCGCGGACCATCTGGGCGACGACGATCTCGTCTTGCTCAAGACGGTGGCGCGAGTGAACCTCGAAGGCGGCCGCGGTTCCTTGATCGATCAACTCGCCAAACTTCACGATCAGCCGGTGCGGCTGCCGCGCCTCGTGCCGACCCGCGTGCTCCCGGACCCGGACGACCTGAAGGCGGGTCCGCCGGCGCGACCGCAACGACCGACGGATCTCCTCTTCGACAACGGAGTCGGTGGCTTTCGGCCGGACGGCAAGGAGTACGTCATCTTTCTCGAGCCGGGGCAGTGGACACCGGCGCCATGGATCAACGTCATCGCCAATCCTCATTTCGGCTTTCTGGTTTCGGAGGCGGGAAGCGGGTTCTCCTGGGCGGAAAACAGCGGTGAGAACCGTCTCACGACCTGGCACAACGATCCAGTTGCAGATCCGCCGAGCGAGGCGTTGTACATCCGAGACGAAGAGACCGGAGACGTATGGTCACCGACGCCGCTCCCGGCTCGCGCGGCGGGCGAGGGGTATCGAATCCGCCACGGGGCCGGCTACTCGGTCTTCGAACACTTCAGCCATGGTCTGAGTCAGTGGCTTCGCCTCTTCGCAGCCCCCGACGCTCCGGTCAAGGTGATGCAGCTGCGAGTGCGGAACACTCTGGGTCACACTCGGCGGGTGACCGTGACCTGTTATGCGGAATGGGTCTTGGGGGTGTGCCGGGAGATGTCGGCGCAGTACATCATCCCCGAATTCGACTCGACCCACTTCGCGCTCCTGGCGAGGAACCCTTTCAACGAGGAGTTCGCCGAACGCGTTGCCTTCCTCGCTGCGACCCGGGAGGTCCACGGTCTGACCGCGGACCGCACCGAGTTCCTCGGACGCCTCGGAAGCTACGCCCATCCCGCAGCCCTCGAGCGCACCGGCATGACCGCTCGAGTGGAGCCCGGCCCTGATCCGTGTGCCGCCATTCAAAGCCTGCTGTGGCTGGCCCCCGGCGAGGAGAAGGAGATCACCGTCCTGCTCGGTCAGGGGGCGGATCGCGCCGAGACCCTCGAACTGATCCGCGAGTTCCAGGACATCGACCGGGTCGAGAGGGCCTTTACCGACCTGACAGCCCTGTGGGACGAAATCCTGGGCACGGTGACCGTCCGGACCCCGGATACCGCCATGGACCTGATGCTCAACCGATGGCTGCTCTATCAAACGCTATCGTGCCGCGTGTGGGGCCGTTCCGCGCTCTACCAGTCAAGCGGCGCTTTCGGTTTTCGTGACCAGCTCCAGGACGTTATGGCGCTCGACCACGTCCAACCGGACCTCATCCGTGAGCACATCATCGACGCCGCCGGTCGTCAATTCTGCGAGGGCGACGTGCTCCACTGGTGGCATCCGCCTTCCGGCAGGGGCGTGCGGACCCGGTGCTCGGACGATCTTCTCTGGCTGCCCTTCGTCACGGCCCAGTACGTACATTCGACCGGAGACCTCTCGGTGCTTGACGAGACGGCCCCCTTCCTCGAGGCCGAACCCCTCGGCGATAACGAACAGGAGCGCTACGGCTTGTACGCCAGGGGTGGCGAGGAGGGTACCATCGCCGAGCACTGTCACCGGGCTCTGAAGCGGGGGATGACATCCGGCGCTCACGGCCTCCCCCTGATCGGAGCCCACGATTGGAATGACGGTATGAACCGGGTCGGCATCGAGGGCCGGGGCGAGAGCGTTTGGTTAGGCTGGTTCCTCTACGCCACGCTGAACCGCTTTGCGACGGTCTGTGAGCGTGTCGACGAGGGAGAACGGGCCGCCGAACTGCGCCGACAAGCCGGCAGTCTGAGGCACGCCCTGAGCGCCGCCGCCTGGGACGGCGCCTGGTTCCTTCGTGCCTTCTTCGACGACGGCACGCCCCTCGGCTCGGCCGACGACGACGAGTGCCAGATCGATTCTATAGCCCAATCCTGGGCCGTGCTCTGCGGCGCGGCCGATCCCATCCGCGCCAGACAGGCGATGGATGCCGTAGCCGATCGGCTCATCCGTCCCGAGCATGGTCTGTTGCTGCTCTTCGATCCTCCGTTCGACCGCAGTACCCGAGATCCGGGGTATATCAAGGGCTACCTGCCGGGGATCCGGGAGAATGGCGGCCAATACACCCATGCTGCCATGTGGACCATCTGGGCGTTCGCCGAGCTCGGCGACGGCGATCGCGCCGAAGCGTTGTTCCGATTGCTCAATCCGATCTACCACGCTGATGCCCCTGACGGCGTGGGGCGCTACAGAGTCGAGCCGTATGTCGTGGCCGCAGACGTGTACTCTCAGCCCCCACACACCGGACGAGGCGGATGGACCTGGTACACCGGCTCGGCAAGCTGGATGTACCGGGTCGGCTTGGAGGCCATTCTGGGTCTTCGCCGCGAAGGCTCAGAGCTGCGGATCGATCCATGCATCCCCAGGTCATGGGACGGGTACGAACTCATCTATCGATTCGGCGACACGACCTACCACATACAGGTCGAGAACAACGAGCATGTCTGCCGAGGCGTCCGTCAACTGTCGCTCGACGATCAGCAAGAGTCCGCCAACATCCTCCCGCTGGTTGACGACGGCGGCCGCCATGAGGTTCGCGTCAGCCTGGGGTCTGGCAGCAGGGGCTCAGAAGACCGCTAAGCGGCATTCATCAACGAATACCTTCGAGATTTGCACACTCGTTCAACCGGAACATGTATGCTCCCCTGCCGGGGCCAAAACCCCGAGGGAGGCATGATGCATCGTTGGATTACAGTATTTTTCGTCGCCATCGCCGCGGCGCTTCTGATCGGCTGCGGAGCCCAACCGCAGCAATCGGCAGAAGACGCCTACAGCGATTTCAGGGACGCCATCAGGGAAGTTGAAACACCCGAAGAGAAGGCCGCCCTGTGCGAGGACTTCCTCAAGAGCTTCCCGAAGAGCGAACACACCGGCTCCCTGGCCGGGGCAGTCGCCTACTACCGTGGTCACGCAATGGAAGATGCCCAGGGCGCCGTTACATTTCTCAACGAGCTTCTAGCCGAAGTCGATGACCCCGAGGCACGGTTCGAGGTGCAGCTGGCGCAGTTCCCGCTGTCTCGGGAGATCGACCGTTCGATGGATCTTGGAACCATCGTCACCGAGTTGGAGGCACACCGTGCCCTGGCCTTTGCAGAGAGCCTGGACGTCGGAGAGATTGCAGCCGAGCATGAACTGTGGGCACTCGCCGAGACTCAGGCTGCAGCGGCAGCCGCCCTGGCGACGACTGAAGCCGTCCTTTCGGAACACCCCGACACCGAACTGACGGATGACGAAGTGGCCGCCAAGGCGGCCAATCGCAAGGTGCTGGCTGCGACCAACCGCGGCTGGGCGCTGGCTCATTTGGACCGCGTACAAGAAGCTCTCGAGACCTTCGAGGCCGCAGCCCCCCTGAGCCAATCCAACTACCTCGGCGTCCCCTCGACCGAACTCTTCTCCTATTGGGGCCGCACTGCCCTGGACCAGGGCGACGCCGAACGTGCTCTGGGCCTCCTGGGTCCCAACGCCGTACTGGGCGACAACGACGAGGCACTGGCTGCCTACCGTGAAGCCTTTCTCGCCGTCCACCAGGATGAGGCCGGTTTTGACGACTTCCTGTGGTCTCAACGGCAACGCCTGGCCCCCATCGTCGACGATTTCGAACTTCCCGACTACCAGGGCGCCCTCAGCCGCCTCGGTGACACAAGGGGCAAGGTGGTATTTCTCTCCTTCTGGTTCCCCACGTGAGGCGGCTGCCGCGTGGAGTTGCCACGCCTGCAGACCCTCTTTGAAAAATATAACGACCAGGGCCTTGAAATCGTCGCCGTCGAGGCGACCCACGACACAGAGCGCGCAACGGCCTTCATCGAGAAGAAGGGCCTGAGCTACACATTGCTCGAGGACCTTGAAGAGGACGGCGTGGTGTTCAACACCTTCAACGTCCACTCGTTCCCGACGTCGTACCTGATCGACCGCGAAGGACGGGTCATGTACTTTCACCTGGGCTTCGAAGATGGCGACGAGAAAGAACTCGAGGAGCAGATCAAGACGCTGCTGTAGGAGCTGTCAGCTGTCGGCTTTCAGCTATCGGCTCAGTTGCCTGCAATGGCCAGACGTCACAATGCGGGGCGGCGCCCGCACCGGACTCCTTCGGAGCCCCACGGCTCCGCCGTGGCAGGCCTTCGGCCTGGTGCCGGTTCCTACCCCGCGCTCCTCAAACGCCGTCCCGACAGTTCCTGTGGCTTCTAATTTTTGTGCCTTTTTGTGCCTTTTTGTGGCTATCTTCCCCTCCTCGTTGCGTTTCCCTCGTGTTTTGCTGGATGCCACCGTGTAAGCTGTCAGCGTGATTCGAACACCATTGCGCCCTACCGTAGAACTGAATAGCGGATGGACCTTTTCCCGTGGCAAGGTCGGACGACGGTGGCTGGCAGGTCTTGAAGGGAACGGCGAGACCGTCACCCTCCCCCACTGCTGGAATGAGCGCGATACCTTTCAGATGGGGCGGCACTCCTACAGTGGGCATGGCGCCTACCGAGTGGCGTTCGAACTTCCCAAGATTTCCTCGCCCGGCACATGGCATCTGCGGAGCGCAGGATTCTACGGCTGTGCAGAGATCTGGTTGGACGGACGGCGCGTCTCCCGAACCGACGGACAGTACCTGGGGCTGGATATCCCCCTCGATTCTCTGTCACCGGGCGAACACCGATTGGCCATCCGCATGGACAACCGCAAACGCCGCAACGTCCTGCCGGGCTTTTCGGCCCCCGATTTCCTGCTCTACGGCGGTCTGGTCGGCAGGGTCTGGCTGGAGCAACGCCCCGAGACGGCCATAGACCTCGAGCGCTTCAGCCTTCGAACGAAGATCGACCCTTCCGGACGAGGATCGGTCGAGGTTGGCCACGGAATTGCGGGTCTCTCGACGAGGACCACCATCTTCGACCCGGCGGGAACAGTGGCGGAAGCAACCACGACCGACACACTCCAGATCGACGCCCCCCATCTCTGGTCACCCGGCTCACCCAACCTCTATCGGGCAGAAATTACCCTAATGGATGGCGACCGGGACCTGGACGCCGTTCACCTGCACTTTGGTTTCGCCACGACAGAGTTCCGCTCGGGGCAGGGGTTCTTCCTCAACGGCAAACACACCGAACTGCACGGCGCCAACCGCCATGAGTCGATCCCAGGCCTCGGCGCCGCCCTGCCGCCGGAACTCCATCGCAGGGACGCGGAGCATCTCAAGGGCCTTGGCTGCAACTTCGTTCGACTCTCGCACTACCCACAACACCCAGCCTTCCTCGACGCCTGCGACGAGTTGGGCCTGCTGGTCTATCCGGAGATCGCAACGTGGAAGAGCGTTCGCTCCAGCCGAGGCTGGCTCAAGGCGGCCCGGCGGCAGATGCGTGACCTGATCCTCCGCGACCGCCACCGGCCCAGCATCATTCTCTGGGGCATGGGCAACGAGAGTCGGTCGAAGAAGGCGTATCACCAACTGGGTAACATCGTCCGCGAACTGGACCCTCAGCGATCGACGATCTACGCCGAGAATCACCTCTACCGCGCTCGCCGACAGAAGATCATCGGTTTACCCGACGTCTGGGGCACCAACTACGAGTTGGACGTGCTCGAAGAAGCCGCCGCCTCGAGCCGGTCGGGCACGGTCGTCGTGGCGGAGTGCTGCAACCACCCCCGCTCGATCAAGGGAGACGAGTACGAAGAACTGACCCAACTCAACACCCTGGAACGGGACTGGGAGGCGATAGCCGACAGGTCTTATGTCGCCGGCTACGCCGTCTGGGGTCTGACGGACTACGCGACCGAGCATCGCGATCGCTTTCGGCGACTGCCGGGACTGCTCGACGCCTGGCGGCGACCGAAGATGGCCGCCGAGTTGTTCCGCGCCCGCCACAGCCGGCAGCCGTTTGTTGCGCTCTTCGTCACCGGCCGAGGTCCTGAGCGGCCGCCGTCACGCTTTCGCAGTGATATCGAACTCGAACCGGGCGGCGCCCACGAGATCCATGTGTTCTCCAACTGTGACAGGGTCGATCTGGTGATCGACGGTGGCGGGCACCACCGTCTCGATGGCGCCGTTCACTTCGTTCTCGCCGTGGGCGCCCAGCCCCAACGCCTCGAATCCACCGGAATATTCGGATCAACCACCGTCAGATCAGACTTGCGGCGCCATGGGAATGGCCACCGTATCGAGTTGAATCCGAGAAGTCAGGCCACTCCCGGCCGAACGCTGGAGATCGACATCGAGGTCGTCGACTCAGAAGGCATCACCGCTCGCGACTTCAACGGCCACTGCCGGCTGACAATCGAGGGCCCGGCGCGACTGCGCGCCTACACCGAAGATGACGAGGCCCTGGTTGCCCGAGGTGAAGGCCGGACCTACATCACCTGCGATACCGTTGACCTGGGTGAGGTCCGACTGACGGCCTGCGCCGACGGCTTGGAGAACGGCAGCACCCTGATCAGTTGGGGCAACAATCCCAAGTAGGGTGGGCCTTTGCCCACCATCGTTCTGATCAGACATGTCAATTGGTGGGCCAAGGCCCCCAAATCTGGACCCAAATTCCTGCACAAGGCTGGACACGGGCGGGCACAGGGACCCGCCCCTACGGTTTCACCCCGACTGTAGGGGCGGACCCCCGTGTCCGCCCGTTGTAGACCTCTTTGACGTTTTGGACCCTTCGATCCCTACTCCCCCGTTACCACCTGCCCGTCGATCTCCAGCTCGTCCGGCACCAAAGCGTGTCTCAGGACCATCGAGCAGGTGATGTGAACGTCATCCCCAAGGACGCAGCCTCGTTCGAGGACGACGTCGGGGCCGATCCGGCATGAGCGGCCGAGGGTGACGCCATCGTCGATCCATACAGGACCCTGGATGAGCGTGCCGTCCGGGATGGTCTCGGGCACCCGGCCACCGGGGCTTTCAGCCAGGAATCGAAGATTGAGGTCCAGAAGATCTTCCGGCGTCGAGACCTGGAGACGGCTTGGGGTCTTGACGCCGACGATCTCTGAACCCTCGTCAATCAGGGCCTGGATGGCATCCTGCAATTCGTACTCGCCTCGGGCCGATGGGCCTTGCCCGGCCAACAACTCCAGAACCCTGTGAGGTAGGCAATAGAGGGGCAGGCTGACGGTATTGGAGGGCGCGTCTTCAGGCGCGGGTTTCTCGACGATCCGACGGATGACCTCGCCGTCCATTTCGACAGGGGCCGCCAGGCAGACCCTCTCCGGCGCAACGTCCATCAGGCTCAGGGCGCCATCGGCACGGGCCGCCGCGGCCAGCAAGGCCTCGACATGGTCAACGGGCTTGAGACTGTCGCATGCCGAAAGTACGAACGCACCCTCGATCCACGGTGCGGCCAGGTTGAGGGCGTGGGCCATGCCGAGACGCTGTTCCTGAACGACGAAGTGCACGGTGACATCCAGCGACGTCTCGGAGGTGAAGAATCGCCTGATCTCGTCGTCATCCGGACCGATGACCATCACCAGGTCCCGCAATCCACCCGCGACCAGGGTCTCAGCCACCCGGTCGACCAACGGCCGGCCCAGGACCGGAACCATCGCCTTGGAACGATCGTCGGTGACGGGAGCGAGGCGCGTCCCACGGCCTGCGGCCAGGATCACCGCCTTCACGAGAATTCCTCCGCGTTCATGACCGCAGCCGGGCCGGCCGGGCGGCAGATCGCCGATTGCGCCTGGGGCGCCAGATCGGGGAAGGCGGCCGCGTAGTCCCGGGAAACCCCTTCGACGACGTCATCGGCCGCATCGGCCTCAACCAACGCCAGGCAACTCCCGCCGAAACCGGCCCCTGAGAAACGAGCACCGAAGACACCTGGCGTTCCCCGAAGCGCTTGATACAACGCCTCCAGCGGCGGGGTCCCACACTGGTAGTTGACGATCGAACTTTCTCCGGAGGCGTTCATCAAGGCTCCAAAGGCCCCGAGGTCGCCCCGGCGCCACGCCGCAATACCATCGCGAACTCGCGCAACCTCACTGAAGTAATGCGCAGCGCGTCGTCGCAGGTTTTCCGGCAATCGCCGGCCTTCCTGTTCAAAAAACTCCGGGGCGACATCGGACAGGACCGGATCGGGCCCGGGCTCGGTACCGGCCCACCGCAGAAGGGTAGCCGCGGCCTCCCGGCACTCCCCAACCCGGTCGTTATAGCCGGTGCCCGCCAACTGACGCCCAATCCCGGAAAAGGCGACTATGATTCGAAAATCCGGAAGCGTCTTCTCGGCAACAATCTGGGACACGGCAAAATCCCGACACCCAATGTGGGTCAGACTCTCAGCCTCGGCAAAGAGAATGACCGACTGGTCCAGGAGACCGCTGGCCACCCCGATGTACCGATTCTCCGCCCGTTGGATCAGCCTGGCGGCATGTGTCCGGTCCAACTCCACCTGGTTGACCTCGGCCAGAGCCAGGCAGTAGGCGACCATGACCGCGGCAGAGGAACTGACACCCATACCGACCAGATCCCCCTTCATGACGCCGTCGAATCCCCGTCGGAGATCACCGTGCCCGGACAACTCTGCGACAACGGCCCGGAGATAGTCGCCCCAATCACCCCGTCGTTCCCCTGCATTTTGCAAGTCGACGTCGACAACCCCCGGGAAACCGATGCTCTCCAGGGAGACGACAGGCTCGTCTCGGGGTTGGGCGACCAATCGCACTGCGCGATCCAGGGCCAGGCCCGTCACTTCCCCACCCTGATGATCGACATGGGCGCCCAGCGGACAGGCCCTCAGAGGGGCCCTGACGCCGAATGTTCCAGCAGAGGTGCTGGTGCGCAATCGGAGACGCTCTGCCAAAGGTCCGAAATCCACTAAGCCAACCTTCCCGCCAATTCTGGAAGCAGAAGGCACTCGGCACATTGAGATTGAACGTCCAACGTACAACGTCCAACGTCCAACTTCGAAATATTGCAATTCCGGAAGTGATTCGGGAGACCTGTGGGGGATCGACGTTCGGCGTTGAACGTTGAACGTTGAGCGTTGAGCGTTCGGTGTGTTTCAGTCGAGGGCTCGACGCCAGTCAACCCCCTGAAGGATATTTTGAAATGTCGCACCAAACTCATCAGTGTCCACCAGCGAGGATTTCACCTTGGGTGATGTCCCCGAAGATCCTGTTGCACAGTTCGATGGTCTCCGCATCAAAAGCCCGCAGATAGTCCGGGTCATCGGCAAAATGCCGCCAGCGCCCGGTGACGTCCATGTCCTTCGCGCGGCGCTGAAAGTCTTGACCGGTAAATGACGAACCACCACCATCACACGTCACCTCGTCGAGGCTCTCTTCGTGGCTCGTCCAACCGAAACGCCCCGCGATCTCCTGACGATAGTCCCGATCGGTAAACCACCGGTTGTAGCTGATCATGATCGTGTCGGGGCCGAGAAAAGCCGTCTCGCCGAGGAACTCCCGAGCGTAGACCTTCCACTGCGGGGCGTAGAAGCGATGGAGCCGGGCCCGCATTCGCCGCTTGCCCTTTTTGACGCTGGCAAAGGTATTGAAAGCATCCCGCAGGACGAGCACATTGATCCGGCGCCGGCTCTTGCCGATGATCGAAGCCGCACCCCCGGTCAGGAGCGGTTCATTCGCCACCCGGTCCAGGGGAAAATTCTCCAAACTACAGAGCAGGATTTCCTTGGGCATCACGGCAAGCTCGCGCCATCCGAGATCAGCACCGAGGTCTGTACCGAAGACCCTGGTCTTGCCGTCGCGGCGCGACGGGTCGGTGATCGCCCTGAAGATCTTCTCCCTGCGCCATCGCACCTTGAAGGGCTTCGAAAAGACGTTGTTGAGGTGGTAGACGGGACGACCGGCGGATTTGGCCAACCAGGTCAGGACCGCGTGGCCCCCACCGCGCTTGAGGTGAAAGACCCAGATCTCAGTGTCGTTGCGGTAGTCCATCGGTCTGAGAAGGATACCGTTCCCATGCGGTTCGTGCCACGAAGCACACGGGACAGTTCGTTGCGTACACCCGAACTCAGGCCCGTTCCCGTGCCCGAGTTTCCCTGTTCCTTGTTTCCTGTCCCCTGATCCCTGATCCCTAATCCCTGACCCCTGGATTCTCACCTCAACTTTTGAAACAAACCACCATCCAATCAGGTACGATTGGTGCATCGATGGAGGCACTATGAGACCTAACCTCGGACAACTGATATTGACGATTCTCATCATCGGTCTGCCCTGCATGGCGCAGGTCCCGGCAGCCGAGGCACCGCACGAGGACGGGCCGGAGTTGGTCCTGGTCTTGTCGGGAGGGGGCGCCCGAGGCGCGGCCCACATCGGTGTCCTCAGGGTCCTCGAGGAGATGCACATCGTGCCGGATATGGTCGTCGGCACCAGCATGGGCTCGATCGTCGGCGGGCTCTACGCCGCCGGATGGTCCCCGGATGAGATCGAAGAACTGCTGGTATCGATCGACTGGAATCAGGTCTTCACGGATAAGGTGCCCCGCAACGACCTCAGCTTCAGGCGGAAACAGGACGAGCGACCCTACCTGATCAAGGCCCGGCTCCATTTCGACGAAGACGGCTTCTACCTCCCTGCGGGTTTACTGAGCGGCCAGAGCCTCGAGATTCTGCTCGAAACACTGGAAGCCCAGAGCCGGCCGGAAAAGGACTTCGACCGGCTTCCGATCCCCTTTCGGGCGGTGGCGACCGACATCGAAAATGGAGAAGCGGTGGTACTGGATTCCGGAAGCCTGGCCCGCGCGATGCGCACCAGCATGTCGATTCCCGGCATGTTCCCCCCAGTCAAATATCAAGGCCGAACGCTGGTCGATGGCGGATCAGTCGCCAATCTCCCCATCGGTATCGCGCAAGGCCTGGGCGCCAAACACATCATTGCCGTCGATATCAGCAGCCCGATGCAATCTCCCGACATGAAGCT
>JAUWTC010000019.1 GCA_030609785.1 Holophagae bacterium | reverse complement strand
GCGATGCTGAAATGCTGTGCTCATGGCTTTGGATTGTCGGTTATCGGAGATGATGATGCAAGTTTGGAACTGGAAAAGGGATACTGGAAAGACAGTCCGCTGGTTCAGAACATCCCCCTGCGGCAGGATCAGCGGCAGCGTCCGGGGCAGCGCCAGCGGTGGCGTCTCAACCCGAGAGCACCCAAAACCTTAAACAGGGGGGCGCGTTGGTTTGAAAAAACGGCCCCGGCTGACGCCGGGGCCTTGGGTTGCCAAACCGTGAGAAGACGAGGCCGGATCAGTCGACGTATGCGTTGGTATTGTTAATCAGTCCACCGCCTCCCGACTCATCCTCGGAGCAGGGGTTGAGGTAACTGCCGGCAGACACTTCCAGGCCGTTCTCGTCGAGAATTCGAACAATGTCGATTCCCGAGATCGGGCTCAACTCATCGGGCACGGGCGGCTGTCCACGTGTTCCCAGGCCCAGGACGAGCACGTCGTCCCACCAGTCGCCGAGCACCATTTCGCCGACGTCCAAACCGTCGACCTCCACGGAGTAGGTCATCTGGTCCACCGCCTGCCAGAAGAAGACCTCGAAGGCCTCTTCAAGAACCTGGCCGTTCAGCCTGTTGATCCACCACCAAGCATGTCCGCTTTGCTGGCCAACGGCGTCACAGAGTCCGGTGTAACCGCTCTCGTACTCCCATTCCATGCCGCACGGCTCGGAGAATGAGCCGGCGACGATGGTCGTGCCTTGCGAATTGTTGATTTCGATCACATCGATGTTGGACACGGGTCGCACGGCGTCGGGAAGCAGGATCTGTCCGTCGTACGCTGGATCCGAAGAGAAATCCACCCACAGAAAGCCATCCTGATTGGCTTCGTAGTCCCCGAGGTCAAATCCGTCGATGATGATCTCGTACAACTCCGCGGGTTCGGCGAGGTAGACCGCCACCATGAGCTGCTCTTCGCCATTGTCCCATTCGATCCATGCGACCTGTCCCGTCGCCATGGTGGTCGTGACCGGGCAGAGGTCGGTATAACCCTCGTCGACCGGCAGTGGCGGGTCGGGAAGATCACAGGGGTTGACGAAGCTGCCCGCAACGATGGGCGCGCCGTCGGGAGAGACCAGCGACACCAGGTCGATCGAAGATACAGGTCGGATCTCGTCGGGCAGGGGCAAGGCATCCAGGCCGAGGCCGGGGAAATCGCCTTGACCGCCGCCGCCGTCCGGATTCGACGAGAAGTAGAGGCCGAGGTGGCCCTGTCCGGACACGGTATAGGCGCCGAGATCATGGCCGTCCACAATCAGGTTCCAGGTGCTCTGTTCTTCAAGGCCGTCGACAAAAACGTAGAACTCTTCGGTCCCGTCATCCCACACCATCCAGCCCGTCCCACCCCAGGCGAGGTTGCCGTCGTCGACGGGGCAGAGATTTGTGTAGTCTTGGTCCACGGGTTGTGGCGGGTCGGGAAGATCACAGGGGTTGACGAAACTGCCTTCCACGACGACGACATCGCCGTCGACCAGGCTCATCAGGTCGATCCCCGAAACCGGCCGGATCTCGTCGGGCAGGGGCAGGACATCCTGGCCGGAAGGATTGCCGTGACCGCCGCCGTCCGGATTCGACGAGAAGAACAGGCCGAGATCTCCCCACTGGGTAGTCGTGAAGGCGCCAAGATCATGGCCGTCCACAATCAGGGTGAGGACCTGCACGGGTTCAAGTCCGGCCACGTGGATGAAGAAGTCTTCGGCGCCGTCGTCCCAGACTGTCCAGCCGGCATAACCTTGCTGGCCGGGATCGCCACCCGCGGCGGGGCAGAGATTGGTGAAGTCCTGGTCGACGGGTTCTGGCGGGTCAATCCAATCACACTCTTCCCCGTCCGTTCCAGAACCCAACATGACCCCGTACGAAGTCAGGTCGACCGTCTGCACCTCGTCCAGAGGAGGCGCCGTCTGGGGGAGGGGCAGCTCGCCGGGCGCCGGGTCCGAAGAGAAGATCACAAAGAGCTCGCCCCAGTCGCTGGTTGGCACTGTGCCGATGAAGATCGAGTCGAAGGCAACATCGACAGAAACGTCCGGAGGTAGCTCAAATGCCGAAATCATGGCCGTCTGCAACCCGTCGTCGAAGATCATCCAGTCCATCCAGCCGATCATCAAGTTGTCGTCGGCGCTGCAGATCGAGATCGAGCCGGCATCGACCGGATCACCGCCTCCGCCACCGGAGCACGGCTGGTCAAAGCTCCCGTAAAGCATTGTGACCTGATCGGAAGTGACCACCAGAATCTGGTCGATGTCGGTTACCGGGTCGAGTTCCGGCGGAAGCGGCACGTCGGCGTTGGGGTCGTCTCCAGCCAGAAGATCGAAGAAACCGAATTCATCGGCCGCTGTGAATCCGACGGTGATGCCGTCCGCAATCACTATCAACTCACCGAAAGGTGGGAGGCCCCATCCTTCCACGGCAAAGGCCTGGCCATTTTGGGAACTCATGACCATGGCCTCTCCCGCTCCCGCGCCCACCGGATTGTTGGCACATAGGGGTGTGGTCTCGATAAGATCGCGTTTGCCGTTCGCCATGGGCCGGTCGAGCCGTACGGCGCCGGTTGCAGCCGAACTCAGGTCGACGACCTGCAGGTCGGTCAGGCCAGAGGCGAAGGGTCTCCCCGAATGCCGAACCTTGACCGTTTCGTTGATCTGGATCCGGTCGGTGACCCGCGCCGAAAAACGGCCGTTGTGGTCTGCGGAAAAGGCATAAATCAGTTCTCGCCCGGTCAAGACCATATACCGCGACCCGGGAGTCAGACCGACGGCCGTAACTCGCAGGAACCCGCCTTCCGGACCTCCTTGAGCGAGCCGAAGGGCGCCGGTCTCCAGATGGACGGTACCCTCTCCGACCGTTACACCAACCGAGGCGCGGGTAGTTACAACCATCGCGTCATGGTCGGAAAGACTGCCCTCAAGCCTGGTATGGGTGTCTGCCCATACTTGGCCGACAAGAGCCATGATTGAAAGAAATACTACGAAGCTCAAGACCTTACGGTTACGAGTTGTCATCTCGTACCTCCTTTCGATTCGGTTCACATGTCGGCTCGGCACGGGTTCTGATACATGCAGTTGTCGACGATCCGTGACCACGGTCACAACAATGTGATCCCGTCCGCCGAGAGGGGCACAACCTACCGACACCCAGTCCGGTGAGGGCGTCGTCTGAGCGCTTACCCACGCCCCTTGTTCAACAAGGTTGAGTGAGAGCGGTCTCTTCAATCAGCGAGGGGCGGTTGCCTGTCTGCGATCTGAAAGATCGCGTCTCCGCTGACGTTGTCCACACGTGAAGAGTACGCCAGGAAGCGGCCAGCTGATCCCTCAGCTGCAGTGACGTTGAGGCGCAGACCTGAGTGGTTCCCGGCGGCGTCGAGGGCGTTCAGGACCTGGTTGACCTGGACATGGGAGAAGGGCGGCAAGGCCAGACGAATAATATTTCCCACGGGGGAGGTGCCGTCAAAAGCCGCTACGTCCACCTCGAGCGCAAAACCAGAAAGGTTGCAGACGCCGGCATTGGTACGGAAGAAATCATTTTCGACTACGGCGAAGAGGTAGGCGATGTCGGCGTTGGGCTCCAGGCCCGGCGCCTCGTCGTCCCCCAGTCCCCAGGCCGCCGGTACGGCCGGCACCTTCTGTCCGTAGCTACCGCCATCGCCCCCGATATTCGAGATGTTCGCATGGGCAATGATGAGTTCGGAGGCGATCAGGTCCACCGAGCCAATTGCTGCTTCAGTATTGAAGGTCTCCAAGAGGAGGTCGTCGACGAGGAGCATGGCGCGGGCCGGAATGACGGCCTGGGCAGAAACCGCGGGGGTCGTATTGTCCGCCCTTGTAAGATTAAAGTAGAGCGCGACCTGGGCTTCTTGAACGCCGGTATTAAAAACCTCGAGGGATGTCACCCACTGAGTTCCGGCGGCGCCAGGCCCTCGACCGACGACGGGAACAACGAGGTCGATGGCCGCCCGGGAAGGAACATTGAAGGAGCGGGTGGTCGACGCGAACAGGGCCGGCCCGCCGGTCTGGTTTTGGAAAACGTTGGTCTCTGAGGTACCCAGATCACCATCGGCCACCAGGATGGCGCCGGTCGCGCCCTGATCGACACAATTGCTGTCAGGGCAGTAGCAGCCCACGAGGTCATTCCTGGAAACCGGAATGGAACAACGAAAGGTGCCGACCTCTGCGGGGGGCAGGGTGACCAACGGCGAGGCCCCAACCAGGACCAGGCGGTTTCCTTCGGGCCGAAAGACCTTGAGCATGGCCCGGCCCCCGTGCGTCGAGTAGGCTCGCCAGTACTGCAGCGTTCCGGTGGCAGTCACACGGTTTTCGCTGTCCAGCATGGTGATCCCACCGGACGAAGGCGTGCCGGGTTCGGGAGTGGCCCCGGCGTTTTGGGCGGCTGCGGGTGGGACGCAGCATGCAGCGACCAAAAAACTTACGAACCACTTGCTGATGTTAGCCACTGACCCTCCCAATGGTCCGAGAACAGGACATTTGAAACTCGAAACTCGAAACTAGAAACTTAAACCTCGACTTCGGCATCCCACGGTGTGGCCCTCAATTCACGGTCCGTCCGGAACCAGGTCGATTGCTGCGCCCGCTTGCAGCACGAACTGGAGCTCGTCGTCAGGGAAAGCAGCTGCCGCTCCCTGCAATAACGCTGCGCTGATCTGCTCTGGGGTGAGGTAGGGGTTGACCGAGCGCAACAAGGCGGCTGCGCCACTTACCAGCGGTGCCGCCATGGATGTTCCGGACCAGGTTCCGAACTGGGCATCCAGGCTTGCGCTGTAAAGGTCGATGCCCGGCGCTCCGAGAGCGACATTCACACCGCGGTTGCTGAAGTCCGCAAGGCGTCCGTCGCTATCGACTGCGGCAACGGCGAGCACCCGGTTATCCGTTGCCGGAAAGGGCAGGTCCGCAAGACCTGCGTTGCCGGCTCCGGAAACCAGGACGACGCCGCGATCCGACGCCTCCATCAAGATGCGGTCGAGGACTCGGGACCGGTCCGGGTAGGCGAAGGACATGTTGATGATATCGGCGCCCTGGTTGATCGCCAGCAGCACAGCTCGGCTGATGTCGAAGGTGGACCCCCGGCCGTCGTCGTTGAGCACCCGGAACGGCAGGATCGAGGTCGCCGGCGCGGCCAGCAGAACAAGGCCTGCGACAAATGTGCCGTGGCCGGCGCCCTCGTCCACCTCGCCGTCGTCGTCCTGGTCGATGCCGTCGGCCGTCTCCCATGGCAGAGAGTCTTCATCGACAAAATCGTAACCCCCTTGGGCGATACGATAGCGCAAGAGGGGGTGGAAAGGGTCGACCCCTGTGTCGATCACAGCGACCATGGTTCCTTGACCGAGGCTACGCGTGTGGGCAGTGTCCAGGCCTGCCTTCTGCACGGCATCCTGGTCGTTGAACGTGTCGCTGGTGGCTGCCCGGTCGATCGCGATGGCGCGGCGTCGAATGCTCTCGGGGTCCGACTCCGGGTCCGAAAACAACCGGTTCGGTTCGAGGACCACGACGTCTTCGTCATCCAACAGCATTTGAAGCACAGAAAGATCGATCTCTTCGTCCCATTGGAACAGGTAAACGAGGCGGCCGGGGAGGGTGCCCGTGACGACCGCGCCGTGACGTACTGCAACGTCGGAAGCGGCCGCCTCGTCTCTCAGGACCACCAGCGTCTCACGAATCTCGTCGTCAGGGAAACCGAGGGCCTGGACATCCGTGACCTGGAGCTCCACGAAAAGCTCAAAGGCCAGGAAGTTGCCGCTGCCGAGGTCCACCGCCACTACCGTCAGATGCATGCCGGCCTGAATCTCAGTGACGGACCCGACGTCTCCGTCGATCCGGGTGAACTCGTCCCACTCGATCCACTCGCCAGTTTCCAGCCGCAGGCGGGCGTCGGCGAGGTCGATCTCGAGCACGAAGCCTTCGATGTCGAGCAAACCAAACCCGGACGGGGCATAACCTTCGACCCAAGCTGCCTGCATTGTGCCGTCATCTTCCAGGGTAACCTCGGCCCGGACGGCCGTTCCGACAACCAGGTCCTCGGGGGCGCCGAGCGTGCCTCGCCACTCGGTGTCCGCAGTCGTCTCGATCAACAGGTCAAAGTCGATCTCGAATATTCCGCCGCCCCTCATCTCGGTCACAGTGCCGTCGACCGTGGTCGTGACGCCTCCGCCGCTTCCTCCGCCGCCTCCACCACCGCCGTCTTCGCCATCTCGCCATTCCACGACAGCCGCTTCGACCCGCTGCGGATGGCGGGGGTCTGTGCCGGCAATCCCGAGCACCGCAACCCAGTCGCCGGCAACAATCTCGGAAAGTCCATCGATATTGATAAAAGCGGTGTCATCGCTAACAATCACATCATAACCGTTGGCCGTCGAAAAGCGGCCGTTCGCCAGGTCCACCGACTCGACGACCGATACAAAATCGACCAGGTTGCCAGGGCGTTCAACGAGCTCGAGGCGGACCACGTCCAGGATCTCGGGGTCCGCGGTCGTATAAGCGCCTACCCACACCCGGTCACCAGGGCCGAGGTCCTCGACCGAGTCCAGCTGAGAAAGTACGGCATCCGGTCGGACCTCCAGCACGACGCCGTCGGTGAGTTGGACTGTCAACGGCCCTGTGACCTCTTCGACCCATCCTTCGCGGGTGATCCAGGTCGGGTCCGGCTGCGCAAGACGCTCAACCTCGAGGGCGGTCATCGTCAACTCGCCGACGTCAAAAAGCCCGAGCACACGAAGCTCATCGCCTACGCCGAGCTGCTCGTAACCATCGAGCGCGATCCATACTGTTTCACCCGTCACCTCGACCCTTGTCAGGTCGTCGAGCACGAATGCGTTTGGGGGATCGAGGTAAGCAAGCAGGCCCGTCACCTCCTGCGGGTCGGGCGCCTGCTGAACAAGCTCGACCCACAACGCCAAGAACGGGCCCCCGACCCACCACCCCTCGGTGAGCACCAGGTCGCCGGGCTCCAGGTCCAGCACTGTGTCGATGCCGATGAAATACGTCCACGGGTCAGTGACGACAACGCTGCCGTCGGTCAGGCTGAATCGGTCTCGGTCAAGGACTTCTTCAACCGTGCCCGTGATCAACACCGGGTCGTTCGGCGTGAACAGCAGCTCGACCGACTCGGCGATGATGCCCTCCGGTGCAGTAACGCCGAAAACGTTCACGAGGTCTCCGGGCAGCAGGTCTCCGACCGACTGGAATCCTAGGAGTATGGTGGCTGGGCCGGTCATGACCAGGACCGAGCTGTCGAGCACAAAATCGGTCGAGGTTACGACCGCTGCAACGGATCCTGACACGGAGATGGGTTCTCCGGTTTCGTATGTCTTGCGTACGAGGTTTGCCAGCAGGCCCTCGTTGGACCACCGTCCCTCAACGTGCACCTGGTCCCCGGGCATGAGATCCAGAATCCAGGAGAAGCCCTCGAGGATTGTTCTGGCGTTGATTATCACCACCGTGGCGTCTTCGAGTACGAAGGTCGTGGAGTCCATCACATAGGACACGATGCCGTCGATGACCGCCTGGTTGCCATCGTCGAGAACCATGACCATACTCGCCCACACGGCGTCGCCCTCGGACCAGCCTTCCACATACACGAGATCGCCCTCTTGGAGGTCCTCCACGGCGTGGATGCCGTACAACAGCGTCCACGCGTCGGTCTGGACGAGCTGGGAGTCGTCGAAGCGAAAGTCGGTTGAATTGACGATGCTGGTCACAACACCTTCGAGCTGAACCTCACCGCGTACGCCGCCACTCACCTTGGCCTGGGCGAGTATCGCCGAGGCATCGGCAAAACAGGTTGTCGCCCACAGAAGAACGACGAGCCAACCCGCGAACAGGAGCGCGATGTGGGCCGTGCCTGCAGTTGCCCTCCGCTGGGTGGACATGCGGTCTCGAAGCAGCTCGCGACGGGAAAAGATCATGCGTCAGCCTCCCATGGCCGAGTGTCGCCGAAGAGCTGCAGGGAAGCCCACAGCGCCGGGTGAGGGTGGTCCTTGCGCAGGCAGAGTAGCGCCTGACGAAACGCTTCGCCTGGGCCCAGTTCGAATAGCCTCTCGTAAAACATGCAGGCTGCTTTGCGGGCCAGGCGGTCGTCAAGGGCCCCGGGTGCAAGCAGCGCCGTACGAACCCCGCCGGCAAACAGAGCGCGGACCACACCCACCGTCTCCTCGCCCGGCAATACCTGCACGTCGCCCGAAGCGCAGGCGGCACAGGTGATGAGCTCAACATTCAGCCGAGTCTGCAGGAGATCCATGATCGTGAACCAGCCATCCGCCAGGAGCAGTCCGGAGCCTCGAGGCGCCAGAGGCTGGAACGCGCCGTGAGAAGCCACGTGCACGGCGTCGCAGCTCTCCAACAATCGCCGCAGATCGGCCGTGCTTGCCGACCTTTTGACCTCGGCGGCCTCAAATCGCTGTGCGATCTCGTTCACCTCGTTGTCGATCTCGGGCAGAAACTCGCTGCCGGCGCCGGCGACTGCCAGACGCCGCGGCCGGCGCTGCGTACGGGACAGCAGGCGGGACAGCACCCCCGAGCCAGGCACCACAGCGACCGGGCAGCGGGTGAGAATCGCGTCGCCTTCGAGCTCCAATGCCGCCATGGGAACGTGGTGCAGAGCGCCGTGGGGTGCGATCCACAGGCGGGTTAGCGTCGGCAGCCGAGCCACTGGGGCGAGCACCAGTTTGCCAAGCTCGGCGAGCCTCGTGCGAACTTGGCGAACCAGGATCTCACCCGGCGCCTCCAGGAAACGCCGCCCATAAGACGCCTTGGAAATCTGGAAACGGATCTGATCGATCAGGTAGGTGCAGCGCCGGCGGGCTCCAACCTTCACCTCGACCTGCAGTCCCCTGTCGTCCAGGCAAAAAATCACCAGGTTTTCTCCGGCGAAAAAGACTTCGAGAAGCACCTCTCCGGGCCCCAGTTGGGGCCGCAGGGGAGGGGGCCCGAGATGGCCGAGAGCATCGGCCAGCGCGGGTGAGCTTCGGGCGACCTCGATCTCGACATCCTCGAGTTCCCTGGCCACCAGCCGCACACGTTTTTCCACGGCTGCTTCGCAGTATCTGCCGTCACCGCTTTCCCGACCCTCGAGGGCTGTGAGCATTACCGCGAGCTCTCCACGGAGCTGGTTCCAGCGCCGGGCGAGCTCGGGGCGTTCACCCCACTCGAGGTCCCGTTGCCGGTCGATGGCCTCCACGAGGCCGCGGGATTTGACCCGCGCAACCGCCTCGAACGCCTGTCGCCGAGATCGGGCGTCTCCCCGGGCCAGCAACAACAGCACGAGCCGCTCGTAGTCGTCGACGGCTCGCGCCACAAAAGCCGCCCGATCTTGTTCGGATGCCAGCCGGCCTCGCACCGACTCCACCAGGACGATCACTCGCCGCATGTGCTTCAGGGCCGCGGCCGGGTCCCCCGGCTCTTCGATTCTTGACAGCACCCGCAGCGCTCGAATCTGGGGCCAGACCGACAGTGACTTCCTGGAAAGAATGCGCCGGCACAGGCGGCGTGCCCTGGCGCTGTCTCCCGCCGACAATGCAGCTTCGGCGGCGGCCGCCCGCGCGAGGTCGGCAGCGACGTTGTGGCCTGCGCGCTGCAAGATGCCGGCATCTCGTGCAAGACGGGCCGGGACTCTCTGCGCCGGCGACGAGGCCATCTCGACACGAAATGCCGCCGCGGCCGTGGCGCCGATCGTTTGATGCAGCGAACGCTCGGCAGCACTCGTCAAAGCCTGCAAGTTTCCTTCACCGCCGCTGGCCGCCGCCAGGGCGCGCAGGGCCAGAAAACGGGCTGCGTCGTCGGGGCGGCCGTAACCTGCGCAACGCTCCTGCATTTCACCGGCCACCTCCGCGGCGCGCTCCGCGTGGCCGAGATACAGCTCAACCCGAACCCGCAGCAACCGGGCTTCAGTCAAGAGGTTTTCATCGGTGATCGCGTCGGCTTCGATCTCGGCGTCTGCGATGCGGCTCAAGGCCTGCCCCAGGTGTCCGCGAAGCGCCAGGATCTCGGCCAGGCCCAGCTTCGGCAACAGGCACGTGGCCGCTGCATCTGCCGCCTCGAGGTGTTGGATCGCTTCGTTGTACCGGTCCTCGGCCTGAGAAAACCGGCCGAGGGCCTGATATCCAGCACCGAGACTGGTTGCCAAAAGGCCGCGGCGCAGCCGATCCTCTTCGGGGACAAGGCGTTGTGCTTGGTGCCAAAGCTCCAAGGCTCTGTGCAGCTGGTCCCGAGCCTCCTCCAAGCCGCCGAGGTTCAGCAGGGCTGAAACCGTCCGGGGAGTGTCTCGCGTCTTAGCAAACGTCTGCAGAGCACGCCGGCCCCGCTGACGAGCCGCCCGGTGCCGTCCATTACAAGCAAGAGCGTCCATGCCGGCCAGGTCGACTCGGGCCGCGGTGTGGTGGTCCCCAGCGCTGCGGAAAAGGCGTGAGGCCTGGTCGAGCAGGGGGGACGCCTCGGCCGTGCGACCTCTCAGATGCTCTGTGCCGCCCTTGATCCACAGGGCCCATGGCCGGAAGGCAGGGTTGGCCTTGGCCGCCCGCCGAAGTGACCCGAAGAGAGTGGCCAAGCCCCGGGGGTCGTGCCGAGCGGTGTGTTCGGCCTCATCTCGTATTTTTTCGCCGAGAGCACGGATCTGTTCGGCGTCACATCCCTCCACCTGGGCGGCCAGACTATCAGGCTGCATGGTCACCGATCGTTGCCCGTCTGATTGCCATCCGGCTCGACAGCGCCCGGCGGGGCCGCCAGCCGAGGAACGATAAGACGCTCGGACCCGCGTTCGGCCACCAGGGAAAGACCGGTCACCGAATGCACGCCGTCGAATCGGAACTCTCCGTGCTCATCGGAAAGCGTGCGAAGTACCACACCCGGTGGTCCAATCACCTGAATCGACCATGGGCCCTCGCCGGTTTCGACCGTTTCCGTCGCCGGTACAACCTGACCCCGGACGCGGTGTGTGCCATCCTCCTCAGGTTCGAGCCGCACATCCAGCTGGTATTGATTGTCACCGTAAAGAACGGCCGGTCCACCAGCCGCGGCGCCTCGAACCGCGGTGAGGCAGGGCGCCCCATAGGCCAGAACCTCTAGCAGGCGCGAGACCAACGAAGGACGGTGAGGCGCAGCCTCATGGGCCCAGACGCGAGCCCAGTGCTGCAGTGCCTCGGGGGGTTCAGCGTTTTGTTCGCGTGCCCCATCCAGGGCACTGATCAGCTCGCGGAACTCAGTGACCAGGGCGCCGATGCGTGTGTCACGCTCCGCCTGGGCGGTTTCTTCATGCGAAGCCCGCCCCTCGGCAATCGCAAGAGCCAGGTTTTCGGTCGAGGTCGTCATTTTCATCACCATATCAGGAGTCGTGCCCGGCGTCTGGTTGATACAGCCTGGAGAAAATCGTGCGCAACCGGCTCAAACACCGGGCGCGAATGGGTCCGATCGACCCGACGGCGAGCCCGGTGCGCCGAGAGATCTCCTGGTAGTCGAGCGGGGGATTCGCAAGGAACAGCTGGGTCAGCAGCTCCCGGCAGCGGTCGTCGAGCTGAGCAAGTGCCTGGCGAGCCATTTCGCCCGCTTCGAGGGCGAGAATGTCCCGTTCCTGTATCGCGCCGATCTGGGACTCGTCGTCTTGGTCGTGTGCCTCTTCGAGGGAGGCGAAACGCCGGGACCGTCGCCGCTCGTCGAAGAGCTGCCAGGTCTGGTGCCGGGCCGTGCTTGCCAACCAGCGGTGTACGCGCTCCGGCTGCTCGACGCGCCCGATCCCCTCCACGACGGCTACCCACGTCCGCTGGAAGATCTCTTCCGCCTCTGCACTGTTGGCCCCGAGGCGTAACGCCACCGACCAAATCAGGCGACCATATCGCTCGAGGAAGAGGTCCCACGCTTTGGGCTTGCCTTGACGGCAGGCCTCGACGAGGTCGGCAACGTCGTTGCTGTTCATAACCGAGGATGATATCTCAGCCCTGCTCGGCGTCAACGAACCTCGAAGAAACCGCCGCCGGCTCTGCCCCGGTCTTCTGGGGCGCTCGCTGACAGCCCTAAAACATCCCCAACTCGAGCTTGGCCCCTTCGGACATCATCTCGGGATCCCACGGCGGATCCCAGGTGATCTCGACCGTCGCCGATCGAACGCCTTCGAGTTGCTTGACCTTGATCTCGACTTCCGGCGGCAGGCTTTCGGCCACGGGACACATCGGCGAGGTCAGGGTCATCAGGATAGAGACATCCGCCTCGTCGCTTACCGTGACCTCGTAGACCAGTCCCATGTCGTAAATATTGACAGGAATCTCCGGGTCGTAGATCGTCCTGAGCGCTTCGATGACGCGGGTTTGAATTTCAGAACTCATAACATCTCCATCAAGGATGGCTGAGGTAACAAAAGGAAGAAACACAAAGACAATTGAACCGCGAAGACGCGAAGGCCGCAAAGGAAACGCAAAGAAATATTTAATTGAACCTCTTGGCGTTCTTTGCGTCTTGGCGGTTCAAACCTTTCTTCTGCGTTGATCAGTTGCCTCCTGGGCTGTCCGTTTCCCCTCATTCTGTCGTGACGTCTTCTTTCTTTTCTTCCATTGCGGCGTGGAGGGTGTGCCAGGCCAGGGTGGCGCATTTGACTCTGACGGGGTATTCGCGGACACCCTCGAAGACCAGGAGTTTACCGAGTGCGATCCCCTGCTCGTCGGCGACGCCGGTCAGCATCTGGTGAAATTCGTCGAACAGGCCCTCGGCCTCTTCGACGGACTTGCCCTGAACCGACTCGGTCATCAGCGATGTCGAGGCTGTACAGATGGCGCATCCTTGTCCCTGGAACGAGATTTCCTCGATGATTCCGTTCTCGATGCGGAGGTAGACCTTGACGATGTCGCCGCACAGCGGGTTGTGACCGTCAGCGGTGCAACTGGCGCCATCCATGGCGTAGCAGTTGCGGGGGTTCCGGTTGTGGTCGAGAATAACTTCCTGGTAGAGATCCTTAAGATCGGACATCAGCCGAATACCTCCCGGACGCTGTGGAGACCCTTGACCAGGGCATCGATTTCGTCAACCCGATTATACAGGCCGAACGAGGCTCTGACTGTGGCCGACAGGTTGAAGTGCTGCATGACAGGTTGAGCGCAGTGATGGCCGGCGCGAACGGCGACGCCTTCCTGATCGAGGATGGTCCCGATGTCATGGGGATGGATTCCCTCCATGACAAAACTCACGGCGCCGGCGCGGTGTTGGGGGTCGCCGATCAGCCGAACTCCGGGGACCTCGAGGATCGCCTCGCTCGCCAGGCCCAGAAGGGACTTTTCATGAGCCTGGATGGCGTCGATGCCCACTCGGTCGATGTACTCGAGCGCCTTGGCCAGGCCGATGGCGCCTTCGATGTTGGGGGTGCCGGCCTCGAACCGGTGGGGCGGCTCGTTGAAGGTCGTTCGGTCGAAGGTCACCGAGAGAATCATGTCCCCGCCGCCCTGGTAGGGCGTCATTTCCAGCAGGTGTTGTCTCTTGCCGTACAGGGCGCCGATGCCGGTCGGGCCGTAGGCCTTGTGAGAGGAGAACGCATAGAAATCGCAGTCCAGGGCTAGAACATCGACCTTCATGTGGGGAACGGCCTG
>JAUWTC010000205.1 GCA_030609785.1 Holophagae bacterium | reverse complement strand
GGCGAGGAGGGGGCCGACCGTCATCATCAGCAGCAGAGCGGGGAGAAAACATCGGGTCATCGGGTGAAACTCCATCTGAGAGAGAGGCCATAGCGAGTGCCTGTGAAATCGTCGACAGCGGCCAGTTCTTCGTCGTAGTCCCAGTACTGGATAAAGGCGCCGATCCGGGTGGCGTCGCTGAGGTCGTATCCGATACGGGCGACCGCGTTCCACGCGTCAACCGGCCAGGTGTCGCCACTGTCCGACGTGTAGGTGGCCGAGCCTTGCAGGTGGATACGACCGAGGTCGGAATGTCCGAAGATTGTTGCGGTCAACAAATCGAGGTCGTAGATCGATACACCCGATTCGCCGTCCGGAAGAACGAGGTCGACGTGGCTGTCGAGCGAGACCTGATCCAGGTTGAGGCCGAAGGAATGATGGCCCTCAGAAGACGCCCAGCCGAGCCCAAGCCCGTGCGCCTTTGAATCGCGGTCCAGTGCTGCGACCTCGTCAGGGTTGTCGGCTTGTTCACAACGCCCGTGGAAGTTGAGATTCCAGCCGCCGCCGAGCCTGGCCCGGAGTCGTGCCGTCAGGCGGTCAACATTTTCCGGGTCCGTGCGAAAAACATACCGCTCGAATGTTCCATTTTCATACTCAACCGAGGCGTCGATGCCGCCCGTCGAGGACCAGGCAACGCCCCCGAGAAAGCCATCACTGTCGCGTTTGACTGCGACCTGGGAACCGTCCGTCGTCAACCGCCAGGCAACGTCGCGCCCAGCCATGAAAGCGCCGCCCCATAGGCTCCAGGCGCCTCTGTTCCAGTCCAGGGTCAGGCGAATGTCTGAGTCGGTGAAATCGTAATAACCGTTTTCGTCAACGGGGCCTTCGAGTTCGAAAACCTGGCCCGCCGGGTTGACGGTATGAAGCAGGCGACGGCCGAGGAGGGAGGAATCCGCAGAGGCGTCTCGGTAAGAGCCTCCGAGGCGGAGAGTCCACGCCGATGCGAGGCGGAATCCGAGCCGAAGGGCGCCGACCAAGCTGTCCATCTGGGTGGAGCCGACGACTTCGTCAACCCAAGAGGTTGTGCCGATGGCGCCTCCGCCGATGTCGTAGGTCTCCCATATGGTGGCAGGTCCGTCGGAATCGGCGCCCGATTCCAACTCCGCGTTCGAATACAACACAGTGGCCACGCCCTCCCAGCGATCGGTCCCCCAGGATGCGGTCAAGGAACTGGTCGGTACGTCTTGCTCGTCCACGGCGGTGCTGCCGATACCGGCAAAGAGGTCGGGATCATCGGGGTTTGAAATTGCCTGGTCGCCGGCAACAAAAGGCCGGTTTGTACGTTCGTACTGTGCCCAGGTCTGTTCGAAGACCAGCCGGACAGGCAGGCTTCTGTTTTCGACCCGGATACCGAACTCGCTCATCGTCTCGTCGAGGTCGATGCCCAGAGGATAGAGTTCGTTCAGTCCGTAATGGGGTCGATAGATCCTGCCGTCCCGGTCGACGCGCCTCAACTCGAGACCGATGGTCCAGTTTTCCCATCCTGTCCATACCACATTGCCTCGCCATCGGCTGAGGTCCCATTGATCTCGGCGGCCTGCGAGATCGGAACCGGCAAGGCCGAAGAAGCTCTGATTGTTTCGATACTCAAGCTCAACCTGCAGCCCCGGGGTGAATTCCAGGCCGAGTCGGAAACTCTCTGCCGGTTCGGCATCGCCCCAGCCCCACGCTTCGAGTGAAAAATGTTCAAGGGAACCCTCGCCGCGGTAATCCAGGTCCAACTGATCCAACGAGAATCCGCTGTCGAGGTTGTACTGGGTCCTGAAGGTGTCTGGATTGCCGGTCGTATCCATCCAGCCGTAGGCCAAATCGATGGTGCCGCTCCACTCTTGGCACAGGGCCGGCTGTGGCAAGCCGAGCGCACCTAATACCACCAGGGCAGCTAAGGCCAGGCATGGATTTTTGACGCGTTTGGGATGTTCCGTTCTGAGAAGCTCCCTGAAAGGTGCGCAGTACTCTGAGAACGGAAGGAAGGGGCGGGGTGGGCGGGTGGCGCTTGGTGACATTCCCATGACAGACCCATTGAACGCCTCTCATTCATGTTTGTCAAGAACAAATGAGCAAGTTTTCATAAAAAGTTGTGAAATACTTCACAAGTAATTCAGGAAATTGGGACTTCTGACAATGCCTTCGTTTATTGACGATACTCGGTTTCAGAAAAGATATTGAGAAATACATATCAGGAACGTTTCCTGCTTTGGTGTGTTCCGGTAGTGGTCGAATTTTGGGCGGCCACGGGGGGCCGCCCCGACAATCATCCGAAGGAGCGGGTCCCTGTGCCCGCCCGCCTCGGACCGCCTAGTCCATCCGAACTCCGCGCAGACGATTCAGTGCGGCCATCACTTCGGCGACTCGCGGCAGGGAGAGGTCGCCGTCGGGGTGGCCGGTCAGGCTGTCCCATGCGGTCCCCTTGAGTTCATCCAGTAGTCGGTGGATTTCAGGGATTGGGTGCACGGTGTCTCTGCCGGCCTTTGATAGATGGGCGAGGATCCAACCAACCGAGCGGAGTTGACAGGGGTCGACCAGCTGTTCCACGGCGCGGAGGTCGATGTCCGTTCGGCCGACGATCAGGGTGTCGAGACCTCGAACTCCGATTTTGGCTACGCCGGGTTTGCGCTCCGGCTTGATGGTTTTTCGTTTCAGGGACCTCGGTTGCGGCTGTCTCAAAGGATTCGCGTGTTCTTCGGACCGGCCGGTTTGGTGGGTTCGGGCGATGCTATGGGCATCAGCCGTGACGTCCAGTGGGCGGTAGGCGTCCATTTGGATGACGGTGTCGGCGTGGTCGAAATAATCTCCGGAGCCGCCCATGACCAGGACGGTCGAGACACCGAGAGTGTCCCGGAGTTCGCGAATCCGGTCGAGGAAGGGAGTGATCGGCTCGGAGGTCTTGGCAACCAGGGTCTGCATGCGTTGGTCCCGAATCATGAAGTTGGTCGCAGAGGTGTCCTCGTCCAAGAAAACGGATCGGGCGCCAACCTCCAGGGCCTCAACCAACGTCGCGGCCTGGGATGTCGAGCCTGAGGCCAGATCGGTTGAGAAACTCACGGTGGTCCGGCCTCCAGGCAGGCTGCCGATGAAGTCGGAAATATCAACGCCGGAGACTGATCGCCCGTCCTCGGCCCGGATCTTGACGGCTGAGGGTTCAGAGACGACACGCTCGCGGCCGTCGCCGGGGATGTGGTCGTACACTCCGGTTTCCAGGGCCTTGAGCAGGGTGCTCTTCCCATGGAAGCCGCCGCCGACGATCAAGGTGATGCCGCGAGGTATGCCGAGCCCGGACAGCTCGCCGGAGTTCGGGGCCGAAAGGGTCACCCTCAGGGAGTCCGGCGAGGTCAAGAGAATGGCGTCCTCTGCAGGTCGGTCATCGATACCCGACGCCCTGGGCAAAGACGATCCATCGCCGAGGAATGCCAGAAGATCGCGATCGGCCAACTGGGCTCGGAGAGCCACCTGGTCCTCGACGACGATGCAGTGGCGCTCGAGGGATTCGAGGTCCAGTCCGGGCGCCATCAGGGAGTTCTCGACGATTTTGGGCAGAACTGAGCACATGAGTTCGGCCGCGCGACGGCCCATGATCCGTCGGCCGCGGCCGGGGAGTTCGAGGCGGAAGCGGAGTTCGATGTCGTCACCGGTCAGGAGGCAAGCTGTTCGTTCCAGGACCGTCTGGCCCCCGGCGTCGATCGAGAGATCTCGTTCAGGGCGGGCCGCACGCCGAAAGGAGCGGGCCAGGAAATCCCTGGTCGCCCGCCCTCGGGCAGAGCCTTCGAGCGCCCTCCCAGGCACCCCGGCCTCAGTGAGCGGCACGAAGACTCTCAGTCTCGACGGCGCAGCGTAGGGATCTCCCTGGACGTGGTCGATGCGGAGTCTGAACCTCCCGAACTCGACGTCCCATCCCTGGATGTCCTTGTACGCCTTGTAGTTGCGTCCGTCGAGTCCCAGTAGTTTTGCGCGAAGACGCTCCATGCTCAACTCCCTATGAAACAGCGACCGACACGGAATATCAGGTCGACGTGTTGGGACTGATGGAACCAGTATCGAGTATCAAGTATCGAGTATCAAGTTCCTGCGCTCAACACCAACTCAATCGGGCAGTGGTCCGAACCCATGACGTCGGGGTGGTGTTTGATCTCGACCACGCGGTCTCTGAGATCCGGCGAGATGAAGAAGTAGTCGATCCGCCAACCGATGTTGCGCTGGCGAACTCCTGGACGGTTGGACCACCAGGTGTAGTGACCCTTCTCGCCGGGGTGCCGTTCTCTGAAGAGGTCGATCCAGCCGTGGTCGAGGAAGCGGGAGACCCATGCTCTTTCTTCCGGCAGGAAGCCGGTATTCTTCGTATTGGTCTTGGGGTTGGCCAGGTCGATCTCTTCGTGGGCGGTGTTGACGTCGCCGCAGATAATGACCGAACGCCCCTGCCGACGCTGCTCTTCGGCATGCTGCAGCACGGCCTCCGAGAAGGCCAGCTTGTACGGCACCCGGGACAGATCATTGCCGCCGTTGGGGAAGTAACCCGTGTAAAAAAGAAAATCGCCGTAGTCGGCGATGATCAGACGACCTTCGGAGTTGAACCGCTCCTCGCCGAGTCCACCGAGGATGACGCTGCCCGGCTCAGTCTTGGAGTAGAGGGCGACGCCGGAGTAACCCTTCTTCTCCGCGGGGTGAAACCATGTGGTGTAGCCCTGGGGTTGGCGTGCCTCGGGGTCCAATTGTCCGGGCAAGGCCCGAACCTCCTGCAGCCCCATGATGTCCGGTTGGGCCTGCCTGAGCCAATCCGGGAAGCCCTTCCGGGTGCAGGCGCGCAGACCGTTGACGTTCCAACTAATCAAGCTGATGGTGTTGTTCTTGCTCATCGCGGCATTGTAGCCGTTCCGGCACGGAGGGCTTACACGGGCACGGCACGCCGTGCCCCTACGGGCCACACATCCGGGGAGGATAGGGGATGGCGCCTGATGCCGGCGCGGTTTTCACGAATGGAAAAGAACCGACTCCGCTGTGTCGAGAGTCGCGACTGCAAATCCCGCTTCCCGGGCGGCCTCGTGTTCCCGGGGCGTATTGTGACCCCACGCGGCCAGGACACCCCTGACGCCGAGGGGGGCGGTGGCTTGAAGATGATTGAGTTTGTCATCGACAAAGGTGATCCGGGCCGGCTCGCATCCGACGCGGTCCGCCAGGATTTGGAGATGTGCGGTCTTGGCAACGCCCGTCTCCTTGTCAAGGATCAGTTCATCGCGGAAAAGCCGGTCAATCCCAAAATGCGTCAACAGGAGCCTGACCGATTCGCCGTCCTTGGCGGTCACGATGGCGAGAGTGGCGCGCTGCCGGTGGAGCTCGAGCAGCTCAGTGAACGATGGATAGGTCCTGTGGAGGCTGAGCCAACATTCGGGGTCGTCGCCCCTCAGGCGATGCCTGGTCCAGTAGAAGAGTTGATGGAAACGATCCAACCACTCGGCGCCAAGACGATCTCTGATCCGGTCGTACTCTTCTTGGGTTCGGACATCAAGGCCGGTTGAGATGATATGGAGGGCGACGCCG
>JAUWTC010000059.1 GCA_030609785.1 Holophagae bacterium | reverse complement strand
TGCTGGCCTCCAACGCCGAAGCTTCCTCGAACGACGCGGATGCTTCCTGACATAGTCTCCTCCTGACCCGGGCATTGTGTTCGGGTCCCCCCCCCTTTCACCGGCGGCGCCCGGGCTTCACGGCCCGGGCGTTTGCCTGTGTGGAAGCCAGGAACAGAGACACAAATGAACCACGAAGACACAAAGAAAGCATTGAAAATAAAACCCCTTAGTGCTCTTTGTGTCTTTGTGGTTCAATTGCCTTCGTTCTTGTCGTCTTCGAGATCCAGAAACTGATCAATCATCGGTGGAATGATGTCGAAGAAGGGGTTGTAACGAAGGCGCATCAAGAGACTCAATGGGACAACCAGGGTGCCTTTTTCACCCCTTGGATCGATGCGCCCCAGAGGAAAGGGGTCTCGCCACATCGGACCGACGCCGTAGATCGGATCGTCCGGGGGGAATGGCAATGCAACGTGGGACAGTGAATACACGCCTCTTGGCCACTCCATTCCGAGGTCGTCGATACGATATTCTCCAACTGCCGACCCGGCGTTGACGGTTCGCAGTTCGACCCTGTTGCTCTCGGGAGATCGATTGGTCACGACTACGATATCGAAGGGCCACGGCCCTCCCTTATCTGCTGCACTCAGCACCCGACTTGCCGCTGGGGTGAGAAAGGCCTCGCTGCGGGCTTCACGGTCGACGTCGAAGAGTACCAGCCGACTGCCGTTGGCCTCCAGCCGCGAGTAGAGACGAGACAGTGACGCTTCCGGGGGAACGGTGGCATCGACCACCGACTGAAAACTGAGGACCGGCGGCAGCCGGTTCAAGCGACCCTCCCGCTCCAATCGCTGCAATTTCCTCTCAAGATCGGTAGTCAGTCGGTAGATCTCCTCCCCGGCCCGGAGGGGAAAGGAGTTGAATTTGAAAGGATCGTATTCGGGAAGGATGTCGGTCCACGCGAGTTTCCCCAGCCCCGGCAGGGCACTGACCAGACGCTGCCACCGGGCGAAGGCCGCGATGCGGCTGACGGCGAAGGCCGGCGAGAAAAACACAAGACGCTTCGGCGTTGGAATGTCCTCGTCATTGAGCGCATCCAGGGTGTAATCCAGGGCCAGCGCCGCACCGTTGGAATATCCCACGAGGATCAGGGGCTGGGACGGCCCAAGCCGATTTCGTACCGCCTGAGCCCCCATCCGGACCGCAGCCCGCCAGTCCTCCATCCGGGAAGCCGTCAAACCTCCAGGGACTCCGCCGTGGCCCGGCAACCGTAGCCCGACGCACAATACGCCTCGACTCTGGAGGTGCTCTGCGACGGCATGAAGACTGTAGGGTGAATCCGAAAGGCCATGGAGCAGGAGGGCCCCGGCAACCACTCGGTCCGGCTCCATACGATAGGTGCGATTCCAGTTTCGAGGGAGGGTATCGGGATTGGTCGGACTTGTGGGATCCAGCCGGGACAGCATCGGCCATGCGTCGACCTCACCTTTCAAGGTCTCGGCAATGCCCTCGAAGAGACGTTCTTCGAGCGAAAGGTAGTCCTCGAGATCGTTCACACCTTCAGATCGATCCGCGGTGAACTCGGACTCCGGCTTCAACCGGTGCCACGGCTCCAGATCGGCTCGATCCCTGGCCATCTGAATGTAGAGAACCAGGATCCCAGAAACAGCACCGATAACCAGGGACACGACGACCAGAATCAGGATCTTCCAGGCTGTCCTACTCACGAGCGAACCTCCTATGGCAGAGCTTCGCCCCGCACGATTCTGTCGTATTTCTCTCGAATGATGGCCTCGCCGTAGGTTCGTTCGAGCCGCCTGATGACGAAATGTCCCCGAGCCATCGATTGAAAGTGGCGCGTAAAAGCGACGTTGACGGCAGCCCCACCAACGGCGCCGATGACCGGAACGCCTTGGGCGATAATCTTCTCGGCGACCACCGAGTTGAACCTGGAAGCGATCCCGGCCACCAGACGGACTATGACCGGCGCCCCCTTCTCGATGGTGGTTCGTCGCGAGAGATACCGGGCGGCTTCGTTGACGGCCTGCGCCAGGGCGGTTCGCACGGCAAAGTAGCCACTTTCCGCCGCATCGTCGGCCGCCGTGCGTCCCCCGAGGGCGAAGACCTCCATGCAGGCCAGGCGGGTCTGGACACTTCGGAGATTTTCGCCTTCGCTTCGGGCCACATCCGCCACCGAACGCAGGATGATCGTGGTAGTCATCGGCAGTTCGACCGCCAACGATGCCAGACCGAAGGCGCCGCCGGCGGCCCCGGCAGCCCCGGCAGCAACCGCATGAAACCGGTCACGCGCCTTCCCGCGTCGAGAAGTATTCAAGGTCGACAGGGCCAGACTCAGGGCAGCCCTGAGGGCACGACGAGTAGCACCGTCGATCGTAGAGCTCGCGGCGGCCGGTAATTTTTCGAGGACGATGTCGACAGGCTTGCCCAGTACATCGCTGAGCCTGGCGACCAAGCCGGGGTGCTCGAGCCGAGCGACCGCCCCTTGCAGGTCGGCCCAATCCTCCGAGGTCATGACCATCGGCGCCAGATCAGTTCCCTGACCCACCTGCGGAACGTCTTCGCTGTCAGTCATCATCCTGCCCTTTCCGGGACTTTCGATCCTGACGAGATCTCCTGAATTTCCGCTCCAACTCCCTCATTCTTCGATCAGCCGCAGGAAATTTCAGCCGCATTCTCCGCAGGCTTCGGCGTGCCCAATGGCTTTCCCGGGATAATACCCACAAACCCAGGAAAATGAACAGGATTCCCTGCAGGATCGGCACGAACAATCCGATGATACCCAACACCACCAGGGACCACCCGAGAACCAGGACAAAAATTCTGTTGATAGTCTCTTTCATCCTTGGAAACCTAACCCGCCGGAATTTCGAACTCGGTCTGATGGTACCGCGAAAGGGCCTCGGCGACGATCGGCAGTTGCCCGTTTTCACTCAACTCCCGAGCAATCGCCCGTGCCCGGACGACGATGTCGTGGTGAATCAGGAGATCGGCAAAACGGAAGTGCGACGGCCCCCACTGACGATATCCCGTCAACTCGCCCGGCCCGCGCATCTCCAGATCGGCCTCGGCCAAGGCAAAGCCGTCAGGCGTGTCGGCGAAGCGAGCCAGACGTCGTTTCGCCGTCTCCGAAGCCCCCTCCCCGACCATCACCACACACCACGACTGCCTCATCCCCCGGCCCACACGTCCCCTCAACTGGTGCAACTGGGACAGCCCGAATCGCTCGGCACTCTCGATCACCATGACGGTGGCCTCCGGCACGTCGATGCCGACCTCGATGACCGTCGTCGCCAGGATGACCTGAACATCCCCCGAACGGAAACCCTGCAGAACGGCGTCCCTGTCCCCCGGATCCATTCGCCCATGCAGGACCTCGACACGAAGACCCGGCAGGGCTCGTTCCATCTCCTCCAGGTACTCGTTCACCGCCCGAGCGTCGACAGACTCTGACGCCTCGATCAAAGGGTAGACGACAAAGATGCGTCCGCCGTTTCCGACTTCGGAGCGAAGAAAACGATAGAGCTTCTCCCGTGCCCCATCGTCTCGAATCTCCGTCCGAACGGGTTGCCTCCCCGGCGGCATCTCATCGATGACCGACAGATCCAGGTCCCCGTAAAGTGTCAGGGCCAACGAGCGGGGGATCGGCGTTGCGGTCATCACCAACAGGTGGGGCGACACACCCTTGCCCACCAGCGCCTGACGCTGGACAGTCCCGAACCGGTGCTGCTCGTCGATGACCACCAGGCCGAGGTTCGCCAGGTCGACAGCGTCTTGAATCAATGCGTGGGTTCCAACGACGAACGGACACGTTGCGTCCGCCAAACCGGCCAGGATCTTCCGCCGCTGCACGGTCCCCACCGATCCCGACAACAACTCGGGCGTCCACGGCGTCTCCTGGAACAAGCGCTCGAGCCCGGCCCGGTGCTGCTTGGCCAACAACTCGGTCGGCGCCATCATCACCACTTGGCAACCGTTCTCCAGTGCAATCAGCATCGCCATGGCGGCCACGACGGTCTTGCCGGAACCGACGTCACCCTGAACCAATCGAGCCATCGGCGGTCCGGCCTCGAGGTCGGCAACGATCTCCTTGAGCACCCGCCGTTGAGCGCTGGTCAGTTGGAAGGGCAGCATCGAGGTCGCCCGCCGCCTGATGGCGTCATCGACCTCACACAGGGGACCCGGCTCAAGCCGCCTTTGCCCTCGCCGCTGGGCCAATCCCAACGAAAAGGCCAGGAGTTCGTCAAACGCCAACCGAAGGTGAGCGGGGCTACGCCGTCGGACGAGCGCCGCCACGCCACGATCATCGATGTCCGGCGCGGGTCGGTGCAGACTCTGGAGCGCCGTATTCAGATCCGGAAGGCCCAAACTCCGTGGTACGGCTTCGGGAAGCGGATCCGGGAGATTTTCCAGGGCCGGCAGGGCCGAGCGGATGAGCTTCCTGAGAAAGGGTCCTCCAATCGATCCGAGGGTTGGATAGACCGACGCCAACGTGCCGACCCATTGATCACTGTCGTCCACAACCTCAACCTCGGGATTGACCATCTGCAATCCCCCCCGAGGTGCAGACTTGGGCACGCCAAACAGGACTACAGTCTCCGCCTGGCTCAGCCGTTTCTCGACTCCCCTGGGGTTGAACCAGATAACAGGCATTTGCCCTGTCGGATCCTCGAACACCGCTTCGAGGATGGTCAAACCTCGCCGGCGAGCCCTCCGAGAAACCATGCCCGTGACCCGCCCCCGGACGGCCACCGCCGATCCGGTCTCTTCGATCCCTCCCACAGAAACCGAGCGACGCCGATCCTCCCATCTCAGGGGAAGGTGAAACAGCAGGTCACCCACGGTGTGAATCCCGGCGGCTCCGAGTTGGCGGCTTCTTACGGCGCCAACCCCCTTGAGGCTCTCGACCGAATCTCCCGGCCTCAAACCACAATCATCAGTCATTCGGCAGCTGAGGGTCCACGAATAACTATTTCGCAGACCCTGAGGGTGCGTCCATCTCAAAACGACATTGTGTCGTTCCGAAGACGACGACATCGCCGACCTTGAGTGGGAAGGGACGCCCTGCGTTGAGACGCACGCCGTTGACGAAAGTCCCGTTCATCGCCGCAACATCCTCGACAACCGAGTAACTCCCGTCCTCCTCCCGCAACACGCGTGCATGGCGCCTGGAAATCGACCTCTTGGTGTCCACCTGAGTCAGGTCGATATCCGGATGAATTCCCGTCACCGGGTCAATCCGGCCCACCGTTGTCTCCCGCTGATCGGCCAAGGGGAAGACCGTACCCGTGCCAACCTCGATCAGTCGAGCGTCCGGGTCGGGCGCCGCCTTGGGACCGTCGGTCAATCCGGACTCCTCCAAGTTGATCGAGTGGCCCAGGGCGTCCTCGAGGAGGCGCGTAGTCTGCCGCAGCCGGACCACCAGTTTCCGCATCATCCGTACGGCGATCTCGGGGTTGTGGCGAAGGATGAAGGAAAAGGCGCTTTGGTCGATCATCACCGCTTCAACGTCTGTTTTGGCGATGGCCGCGGCAGTCCGGGGCGTCTCTTCCTCCAGCATGCACATCTCACCGAAGAAATCGCCCTTCCCCAGCACTGCGAGTACCCGTTCCTCGGCACCCATCGTCTTTCGGATCTCCACCTCGCCGCTTTCGATCACGTACATCGCCAGTCCGAGATCCCCCTCACCGAAGATCCTGCTGTTCTCAGTAAACCGGGTCCTCATCGGCTCCAGCGAATCGTGCGTCATCTTTTGGCCGGCAGTCGTCCTGAATTTTGCCATTACGTCCTCCAGATCAGGGCACCGGCGTCAGTGTCGACCTCGACACAGGCCCCCACAGGAAAGGCGAGGTTGGCCGGTCCATGCCCGAATGACAGGCCGTAGACGACCGGCACGCCGTCTGGCACGGACTCCAAAAGCAAATCCCGCCACCGCGGGGCACTCTTTGGCTCACAATCCCGCAAGTCTCCTGATATCAATGCTTTCACACCTTCCAGCATACCAGAACTCTTCATTTGGGTCAAGAGCCTGTCCAGTCGGTACATCGGTTCGTTGACATCCTCGAGGAAGACGACCGGACGGCCCCACGACCTGAGGGTCGCAAGGCCACGCTCCAACATCTCGGGATCCGCAGGACCGGAAAGGGCGACAACGCTGATCGGCTCGTCCGGACTCAGTGGCGTGAAGATCTCGGGCATCGGATAACAATACCTGAACCCGGCGGTGCAGGGACCGAAAACCCGAGCTCGGGCTCGGGAAAAACGCGATCGAAGGGGGCTGTAAGCCGGATCCTGTGCCCCGAAGGGCGGCATCCATTCATCTGGACCAACCGTCGCCGGCGGCCTCAAGCGGCCAACCCGGGAACCTCCCCCGTCAAAGACGGAGGCCGAGGACAGGCGACCCTCGATTCCCCTATTAGGCCTTGCTCCGCATGGGGTTTACCGTGCCCCTGCCGTCACCGGCAGAGCGGTGCGCTCTTACCGCACCCTTTCACCCTTACCTCCGGCCTAACCGGAGGCGGTCTGCTCTCTGCGGCACTTTCCCTCGCGTTACCGCGGCCGGGCGTTACCCGGCATGCTGCCTGTCTGGAGTCCGGACTTTCCTCCCCCCGCTCACGCGGACGGCGGATGCCCGCCCCCTCCGATCGCAGGGGAAGCATACCCCATCCCGGCGGAGCCGGGGCCAAGAGGGGGCCGAACGAGGACCCTATTGAACCGCAAAGGGCACGAAGGAAGCGAACCGTCACCTACGCCTCGACTCGATTAGAAGTGGACAGAGTGGACGATCTGGACAAGGTGGACAGTCCACTGAGTCCACCTGGTCCACAATGTCCACCTTTATCCCCCAGCACCTTGGGATTCGCTAGTTTCCAGTTTCGAGTATCAGGCCCACGATACGGCTCCAAAGTTCGAAGAACTTGAATTGAGGGTGGCTACTCTTTCAACCCCAGCTTCTTGAGCTTTTTGAACAACCCGGCACGACTGACACCCAGGCGTCTTGCCGCCTCGCTCTGATTGCCGGTGCATGCGTCAAGAACGCTGGAGACAAACCACCGCTCAAAGTGGTCTCGGCCTTCGGCCAGCGGCATCGACAACACCGCTTCGAGATCAAAAGAGCCTGCCGGGACGGATGACGATGGCCTTGGATGGCCGTCCACCTCGCGGGGGACGTCTCCTTTTCCACAAGAACCCAGCACTGCCGCCAACGAGGCGATCAGGGCTCGAATGTCCCCGACCACGGGAGTCGAACCACCGTACCGAACAACCAGGCAGTGGGCGTCGTCGACCGGCGCCACCAGAAAATCTTCGTTGACCTCGTGGAACCGTTTGATCCGAGTCGATTGCCGACCGCCGGCACGGGCACTTCGGACAAGATCCATCAGGGCCTCGCTGTTGGTCATCAACGGGCCGAGGTCACCGGCACTCGAGACAATGGAAATGCGCTCGTCGGCATCGCTGTACAGCAAGAGAGACGCCTTCAATCCCATAGCCCGGCCGGCCCAGCCGAGAGGTTCGGCAACCGCGCAGTGCTGCACTGCGTTTCCGGTAATTTCGAGCAACTCCACCAACTCCTCGGCCGAAATCTGAATCCGACGCTCAATCGTGTTGCTGGTGTCGCCCGAAGATGCAGGTCCATGGTCGCCGCTGTCAACCGTAAATTCATCGGAACCCGGTTCGACGACGATCAGTCGAGCGGACGATAGGCTCAGGAGATCTCCAGCACGAAAAAGCGCCTCCTCGGCCCTGTTTCCATTGATGAACGACCCGTTCTTGCTCTTGAGATCGGTGATATGAAACGTCCCGCCGCTGACCCTGAGTATGGCGTGATGGCGCGACACGTCTTGCTGATCGATGACGATGTCGTTGTCGTCCCTGGCGCCCAGGCGGTAACTCCGCCCATCCTCAAGGTCAAACCGCCGCTCGCCACCTTCAGGGTCAAAATGGATCAGAACGAAACCGCTCATCGAACCTCCTACTGCCGGCTGCCCCAACCAGACTAACTCTTGAAGATTCTACGACAGTTGATGGGAAGGCAGGAAATCAATATTGCGCGAAGCCCAATGCTTCCCACTTCATCCTTCCGCCTTCCGCCTCTCCCCTGCCTCCCTGCTTCCTGGCTTTCCAGCTTCCTAACGTCCCAACTTCCTAGCATCCCAGCTTCCTAGCATCCCAGCTTTTTTTCGGAACCCTGATCTGCAGACACACGAAAAAGCCGACAACCGCTATCGCACCGGCCAGCAGAAAGACCCACCGAAAGCCGTAGGTCACCCAGATCCAACCGGAAAGGATCGGCAGGGTCATCGCCACCGAGTGGTCGATCGTGATGCCCATCGAGATCGTTGGCGTGATTTCGGACGGGTCGTCGACGATCTTTTTTAAATAGGTCGTTCGCGCCACTCGCAAGGCGAACAAGACACTGTCAAAAATGTAGGCGCCGTACAAGGCGTACAGATCCCACGGCGCTGCCAGGAGGTCCGACGCGAAAGCATAGGTCAGGCATACTCCGAGCAGCAGCAACTCGTCGACGGACAGTACCACCCGTTCGCCCAGCCAGTCGATGACCTCGCCCAACAACGGTCGCATGACGACGCCGATCGTGGCAGCGATGAAGTAGAGGAACGCAATTGTGGCGACAGGAACTCCGTGGATTTCGACCAGAACCCAGGCCCCAAATGCCAGGAAAATTTGCTTCCGAACCCCGAAAAGAGCGGATATAGCGTAAAAAATCCCATACTTCTTCTTGAATACCAGCCGACGAGACCGCGGCTCAGCCTGCCCGACCGTCAGTCCCAGGTAGAGCACCCCCGCCATCAGGGCCGAGCCGGCGGCCAAGGCGTAAAATATGTCGAAGCGGTTCCCAAGGACATGCGCCAGGCCAAAGACCGCACCCACCCCGAGAATTGTCCCGAGGTTGCGAGCCCCACCGAATTGTCCCAGGCGCTTGCCCTCCTGCCCTCCTCGGGCCAGCTGCAATCCTATCGGCCCTTCAACGGCAAAGATAATGTGGTCACCCAGCGACCAGATCAGAATGAACACCACCAGCGCCACTGTGTTGGGCGCGAGAAAGCCCAGACCAAATGCCCCGACGGCTGTCAATACCATCGCCGCCGCCGCCATCCGCGTTTCCCTCATTACGGTCAGGAGAACCCCAACGACCAACATGATGAAGAACCCAGGCAACTCTCTCGGAAACTCCAGCCAGCCTCGAGCCTCGGCGCCGAGGTGATGGACTTCGGCCAGGTAATTGTTCAGCGTCGCCAAAAAGATCCCCGAGGCCGAACCGAAGAACATCGTCGCGGCGAGAGCTCGTTTGAGGTCGGGTGAAGCGGAACGGAGACTGCCGAATGCCATGACTCCGAAGTGTAGCCGAGAAAACC
>JAUWTC010000295.1 GCA_030609785.1 Holophagae bacterium | reverse complement strand
TTGAACCACAAAGACACGAAGGGCACAAAGAAGGTACCTTAAATAGAATCTCTTAGTGCTCTTTGTGCTACTCCTGGGTCAAGATCGTTCTTTTTTACAAGAACTCTATCTTCTCCTTGTTTTAACTCTATTATTCTTATCATTTACGCTGCATTTGAGAGAAGGCAGAAAACAAAAAACGCAGAGACGCGGAGACGCAGAGCCGAATCAAGGCAGAGATCCAGGGGCTGCAGCAGGGCTGGTTGAACGTCCAACGCTCAACGTCCAACGTCCAACGTCGAACTTCGCGTTTGGGGTTGCCGGTTGTTTGGTATTGATGCTCGGTACAAGCGGTGTCGGGACTCCTGCCGCTGAGGCCTTGCGTTCCTTGAGCCTCGGCTGAGGTCGTCTCACCACAATCAGCCCTCGGGCGCGGCCCGCACTGCATCCTTCGGATGCGGAACCTGATGGTTCCACCGGCCTTCGGCCGGCGTGCCGGTTCCTACTTCAAAGTTGGACGTTGGACGTTGGACGTTGGACGTTCAGGTCCCGCTTTGGTTGCGGCCGAGGGGCCGCGCTGGGTCTTCGTGGTTCAATCAATCCCCCCCTTGCGTTCCTTCGCGCTCTTGGCGTCTTGGCGGTTCAATATTCTTCTCACTCAGTCCCTTTTGGTTCTACCGTGTTGGGTTGATCTTGACATTTTCCCCGTTTGGACATATTTTACTTTATGAAATGAAGTTCATTGATTGCATTGCAGGCCGGATCGGGGTTCCCCGTGGACTTTGACCGGCATTTGACATCCTCGGCCCGGCTCTCGATCGTGGCGACCCTTGTCAACAATGACCGCCTGTCGTTCACGGAGCTGAAGACCAGAACCGGGTTGGCAGACGGCAACCTCCACCTCCAGACCAAGAAACTCGAAGAGAATGGCTATCTCTTTAAAACAAAAGCACCTCGGGGCGGACGCTCAGTGACGTTCTTCAGCCTTTCGCCCGAGGGTCTCACGGCATTTGAACTTCATATTCGAAAGTTACAGCGAATCCTCGATGCCAGGGTCACGCTTCCCAGGCCGGTTTCGAGAGAGGAATACCAGGATGCATCTCGTGTGTGGTAAGGCGCTCCGGCGGCAGGCGAACGAGCGGAGAGGGGTTGAACAGTGAAGATCGCCATCGGTGCCGATCACGGCGGTTTCGAGCTCAAAGCCGCGTTGATTCAGTCTCTGAAAACCCAAGGGCATGAGGTTAACGATGTCGGCACTTCATCTCGTGAAGCTGTTGACTATCCCATCTTTGCCCATGCCGTCGCCGCAGAGGTCGCCGCCGGCCGCTCGGAGCGTGGAATCATGATCGACGGCGCCGGTATCGGCTCGTGCATGGCAGCCAACAAGGTTCCCGGCGTCCGAGCCGGCATGGCCTACGACCTCTCCTCAGCGGTCAACGGCGTCGAGCACAACAACGCCAACGTCCTGACCCTGGGCGCCGGCCTGATCGGTGCCGGCCTGGCCCAACAGATCGTTGAATCGTGGCTCGGGGCCGGATGCACCGAGGAACGCCACCTTCGGCGCGTCAAGTTGATCATGGACATCGAAAGCGGCAAGGCGGTGATCGCCCCGCCTCCGGCCGCAACTCCTTCCCCACCGCCACAGCCCACGTCCCAGCCTGAGATGATCGACCTCAGCGCCATCAGTGAAGAGGACCTCGTTCGCATCGTCGCGCGTCTGGAGGCCCTCGGCGGCGGCACCGGTGCGCCGAGTTCAAGAGTGGCCGCCGATCATCCCGGGCCATCGGTGGGTTCCAATCCGGAGACGGCCCGATCGTTCCTGGGGCTCGGGGTAGGCCGGCTCAGTGCGGGACCATCGCCCGGCGCAATCCCCGCCGATGTCGGACGCTACATCGATCACACCCTGTTGAAGCCCAACGCCACTGCCGAGGACATCAAAAAGCTGTGCGAGGAGGCCAGAGACTTCAACTTTGCCGCGGTCTGCGTCAACCCCGTATGGGTTCCCCTGGTCGCAGGCGAACTGCACGGCTCGGGCGTCAAGACCTGCTCGGTGGTCGGTTTCCCCCTGGGCGCAACCCATCCGGAAACCAAGGCCTTCGAGGCGAGGCGGGCGATCCGGGAGGGTGCACGCGAAATCGACATGGTGATCAACATCGGCGCCCTCAAGGGTGGCGATGAAGAGCTCGTGCTCAAGGACATCCGCGCCGTTGTCGAGGCCTGCCGGGACGGGAACGCCCATTGCAAGGTGATCATCGAGACGGCCTTGTTGACCGACGAGGAGAAACGGGTTGCTTGCCGGCTGTCGCGCAAGGCCCGCGCCCACTTCGTCAAGACGTCGACCGGCTTCGCCTCAGGGGGAGCGACGGCCCATGACGTCGCCCTGATGGCCAAAGAGGTTGCCGCCGCCGGTCTCGAGGTCAAGGCCTCCGGCGGCATCCGGTCCTACACCGACGCCAAGGCGATGATCGAAGCCGGCGCGACCCGAGTCGGCGCCAGCGCGGGCATCGCCATCGTCGAGGAAGCACAGGAGTTGGAGACATGAGCATGGTTGATTTACGAGCGTACGTTTTCCTGGACAGCCTGCAGCCACAATTCGCCTCCTACCAGGCGACAGTCGCCAAGGGCTTCCTCCCAACCCAGGGGCAGGCCAGTCTGATGGTCGAGATCTCCCCTGGCATCGAAATCAACCGGATCACCGACGTTGCGCTGAAAAGCAACGATGTGACGCCGGGCATGCAGATCGTCGAAAGGCTCTACGGCATGCTGGAGATCCACTCCGACAGCCAGGCGGAAGTTCGAGCCGCCGGCGAGGCCATTCTGGCCGAGCTTGGCGTGACAGAGGCCGACCGTCTCAAGCCGAAGATCCTGTCCAACCAGATTATCCGCTGCCTCGACGACCATCAGACCCAGCTAATTAACCGCATGCGGTTCGGCAACATGATCCTCGCAGGGCAGACGCTGTTCATTCTGGAATGCGAACCGGCAGCCTATGCCGCCCTGGCAGCCAACGAGGCCGAAAAGGCGGCCGATATCAATATCCTCGACGTGCGCGCCTTCGGCAGCTTTGGGCGCGTCTATCTCGGGGGAGAAGACAAGGACATCGACGTCGCAGGCCCGGCCGCTGTGCAAGCCGTCGAACAACTGACCGGCCGGGTTAAAGACAAGAAATAGCGGGTCCCGAGGGACCACGAGGAGGTCAACATGGCAGATGCACTGGGAATGATCGAAACCAGGAGTTTTCCCGCCGCGGTGGAAGCCGCAGACGCAATGGTCAAGGCGGCAAAGGTCGAATTGGTCAGCTACGAGAAGACAGGCGGCGGGCACGTTACTGTCGTCATCCGAGGCGATGTCGCCGCGGTCAAGGCGGCGTGTGACGCCGGTCAGACCGGAGCAGCCAGGGTTGGTGAGATGATCTCGACCCACATCATCGCTCGCCCTCACGCCAACGTTGATGCCGTCATCCCGCTAGGTCGGCAGACCGCCGCCAAGAAGTAGCCGGAGAACGCCATGAATTTGGCAAAAGTGATGGGGACTGTCGTCTCCACGCAGAAGGAAGAGAGCCTGGTCGGTCTGCGCTTCCTCGTCCTCGGTGTCGTCGACGGCGACGGCCGACCCACTGGGGCAACCGTCGTCGCAGCCGATACCGTCGGCGCCGGAGTCGGAGAAATGGTGCTCTTCGCTTCGGGGTCATCGGCCCGCCAGACCCGAGCGACCGACAAGCGTCCCTGCGATGCGGTGGTCATGGCCATCGTCGACAGCTGGGAGATTGAGGGCGACGAGAAGTACCGGAAGGGCGATGATGATTAAGGTGGCGACCGCTAGCCTAACGTGGTCCATATTGGATACTGGATACTGGATACTGGATACTCACGCCTCGGGGTCCGGAGGTATCAAGTATCGAGTATCAAGTATCTGGTCACCGAAATCCCCTGAGAGCCGGTCGTCATGTCCCTGACCGATGCCCAGGTCGATGTGATCGCGCGACGCCTTTCGGAGAAACTCGAGCGGGGTGACACCGGAGGTCCGACGATTCTTGACGGGCCGGTTCCAACGGATGTCGAGCTTCGCGATGGAGTCTTTGCCACGATCGACGATGCCGTCGAAGCCTCGGGGATAGCCTTCAAGAGGCTTCGTGGCCAGTCGCTGGACCAACGGCGGACGATCATCGCGGCGATGCGGGCCGAAATGATCCGGCAGGCGGAAAATCTGGCCCGGTTGGCTCACGAAGAAACCGGGTACGGTCGCTTCGAGGACAAGGTCCGGAAGAACCTCCTGGTGACCCAAAAGACTCCGGGGACCGAGGACCTCGAACCACAAGCGGTCTCAGGTGACCACGGTCTGATGCTGTGCGAACCGGCGCCGTTCGGCGTCATCGGCGCGATCACACCGGTGACCAACGCCTCGAGCACGATCATCTGCAACGCCATCGGCATGGTGGCCGCCGGCAACAGCGCTGTCTTCAACGCCCACCCCGGTGCACGGCGCGTCGGCGCCGCCACCATCCAGGCTTTCAACAGGGCGATCACCGCCGCAGGCGGCC
>JAUWTC010000227.1 GCA_030609785.1 Holophagae bacterium | reverse complement strand
GGCCTTCGGGAGCGCCTCACGGCACTCCCGCTCGATCATTTCCCGGAGGGGCGGCATTTCAGGGACAGGGAGGATCTCGCCCCTCCGGGAAATGACCTCGGCGGCCTACGCCGTCAGCCGGGACTCCTTTCCCGAGGCGTTCGCCGTGGGTTGCCCCCCTTGACGTTGTCCGCATCGTCGTTCAAATCGGAAGGGTAGCTCAGGACAACATCAAGGACCGCACGCCCCGTTGGAGAGGGCGCTCTTGGTTTCCAGCATGGTCGTCGGGGTCAGGGACAGCGACCGCGTCAGGCGGCAGGGGCGCTCTCGGTTATTGGACCTCACGACAGGATTGTATGCTATTCTTGCAACAGAAATGGCATCATTTATGATGTCTTGATCGGAGGCTCGTTTGACGCAGAAGATACGCACAACGCTGGCCATCCCGGTTGAGTTGCTCGGGAATGTCGATGAAGCGGTTCGAGCGGGGCGAGTCGTCAGTCGGAACGAATTCATCGCCGCTGCTATCCGTCATGAGCTTGAGCGTATGCAGCGCGAAGCCATCGACAACGAGTTCGAAGCCATGGCCGAAGACGAACTTTATCAGCGGGAGAGCAAACGGATCTGCCGTGAATATGAATATGCCGACCGGGAGACTCTTCGAGCGGCCGAGCCTGACTCGTGAAACGCGGAGACGTCTATCTCGCCAATCTCGACCCAACCAAGGGCTCGGAGCAGTCAGGATCCCGGCCCGTGGTGATTGTCAGCCGCGACGCCATCAACCGGTCGAGCCCTGTGGTAATCGCCGTGCCGTGCACTTCATGGTCAAGGGGACGGAAAATCTATCCGAGCCAGGTCCTTATCACCGCGCCCGATGGTGGGCTCACTGCGGACTCGATCGCCTTGTGCGAGCAGGTGCGCGCGATCGCCGGAGACCGTCTCACGCGCCATTGGGGTGTACTGTCGCCGGCCACGATGGTTCTCCTCGATCGTGCCCTGCTGATCACTCTGGACCTTCCCGGACAATTCGGCTGAAGATCACGGCGTCTGGGGATGCGGATCACGGACGCGGTCGCGGTCACCGCTGCGGTTTATGGACGCCGCCGTCGCGGTCGCTGTGAACGGACGCTGCCAACTGACGTTGCCCCGGCCCCTGTCTCCCATCCCCGGCCTGCGGGTCCGCTTCGCGACCCCGCTCGGCCATTTCCCTCAAGGGGGGTCAGTGTCAGACCCGGGAGAACACAGCCCCTTGAGGAAAATGGCCTCGGCGGCCTACGGCGTTGGCCGAGATTCAATTGCCGAGGCGTTCCCCGTGGATTGCCACCTTAGACTTTGTCCGCGACATTCCTCAAATTTGGGAGGAGACCTTGAGGACAAAGTCAAAGATGGCACGTCCCGTCCGGGAGGGGCGCTCTAAGGACCGCACGTCCCGTCGGAAAGGGCGCTCCCGAGATATGACGTCCCGGCAGGCCCTGATGGACTGAAAAAGTCGCCAATATCCCCTTGACACAGCCCCCAACAGCCTTCATGATTGAGTGGTCAGAAGTGGTCCAACATGGTCCGTCGTGGTTTTTCGGGTAATTCGGAGGGTCTATCGCGGACGGCCGAGGGGGTTATGGAACGATTCAGAGGGGGCTTCCCCGCTACCGTCGATGTTAAGGGACGCGTCAAGCTCCCGGCACGGTTGCGTGAGCAGATGGAATCGGGCTATGGGCGTGAAGTCTATGTCTGTTCCCTCTTTCCCAATGAACTGAGTATCTACCCCCTGGCCGTGTGGGAGGTTTTCGAAGAACGCCTCCTCTCCAAGAGCGCCTTCAAGCCGGCCATTCGAAAACTGGTGGAGCGGGTCAACTACGGCCAATTGCTGGAACTTGACGACCACGGCCGAATCGTCATCCCAGCCCTTCTCCGAACAATAGTCGATATGGAAGGCGAAGTGGTCGTTTCCGGACGAATCAACCATTTGGTGATCACTCGCAGACATCGGGCGGCAGAAATCTTGAAGGACGATTCTCTGAGCGATGAAGAACTTGAAGAGCTGGCCCAACTGGAGTTGTGATGGAGGACGCCGGTGCCCGAGCTCCATCTACCGGTCCTCCTCGGGGAGGTTGTCTCAGGTCTCCAGCCTCCGGCCCCGGGTCTGCTCGTTGATGCCACCATCGGTCTCGGCGGCCACGCCCAGGCCCTCCTCGCTACCTACCCGGATTGTTCTCTGCTCGGCCTGGATCGCGACCCCCAGGCTCTCGACCACACTCGCCTGCGTCTCGAAGCATTCGCCGACCGAACAACATTGGTCTGTAGCCCGTTTGCCCGGATGCCCGAGGTCCTGGCCGCCACCGGCTCCCCCTCGCCTGTGGCGGTCCTTGCGGACCTCGGGTGTTCCTCTTTGCAGCTGGATTCGCCCGACCGCGGATTTTCGTTCTCCGCAGACGGACCGTTGGACATGCGGATGGGCACCAGTGGCTCCTCAGCTGCCGATCTGGTCAACACGGCGGAACCGGAGGCGCTGATGCGAATTCTCTGGGATTACGGCGAGGAACGTAGGGCTCGCGCGATCGTGCGCGCACTGGTGCGGCGCCGGGAAACCAAACCGATCGAGACGACCGCAGAACTCAGCCATCTGGTCCAGGGCGTTCTCGGGCGCAGACCGGGATCCAAGATCCACCCTGCCACCCGGACATTTCAGGCTTTGAGGATTGCCGTCAATGACGAACTCGGCCAGTTGGAGGCCTTCCTCGAGCCGGCGGTCCGTGCATTGGCCCCCGCAGGCAAGATCGGCGTGATTTCATTCCACTCGCTCGAGGACCGCATCGTCAAACACACACTGCGTCGCCTGGAAGGCAGGACGCCGATGCCTCCGGGCCCACCCGCCTCGGAACACGTTGCGCCGGCCCTGGTCCGCGTTCTGACACGGCGTCCCATACGGCCCTCGGACGAGGAAGTCGAAAACAACCCGCGAGCTCGTTCCGCACGGCTTCGCATCGCCGAGCGTCTTGGAGATTCAGGGTGAACCAGCGCCCGATTCTCCTGCCGACCAACCGCCACATCACGGCTCAACGAGACCGGAAGTGGCCTCTGGCATTCGCCCTCCTGGGCCTGTTTTCGCTGGCCTTGGCCCTGACCCTGGCCATGATCGGATGGCCGCGGTTGCAGAGCGTCTCCATTCACTACGATCTCGTCCGACTTCGATCCGACGTTGAAATTCTCGAGCACCAGGCCCGAGATCTCGAGGCTCGCATGCACGAACTCCGAGCCCCAGAGTCGCTGACTCTCGAAGCCGGCCGATTGGGCTTGGTGCCCCCTACTGCGTCCACCGTCTCCGCCGACGACGGGGCCCGGCGGTGAACCGGGCTCGCCTCCTGATCGTGATCCTCGCCCTGGCCGGCGGAGCGGTCACCGTCCTCGGCCGCTCGGCACAGGTTTCGGTCCTGGACCATCAGCGCTGGACCTCCGAGGCCTTCGAACAACAGGAGAAGATGATCGAGATCCAGGGACCCCGCGGGCGAATCTTGAGCTCAGACGGCTACGTCTTGGCCACCTCCTCCCGCCGCTGGGCCCTGCAGGTAGACCAGCGTCACCTGGAATATCCCAAGTTATTCGCCGCCGCAGCCGCCTCCCTGCTCGGTGAAACGACCGAGAACATCAGTCTCAAGCTGAAGAACGGACCTCGCTACCTGTGGCTGGCAAAGGGCTTAGAGCTGGAAACCGCCCAATCGGTCCAGGCGCTGGAACGCGGCGCCCTGTGCATCGTTCGCCACTGGGAGAGGGTCTATCCCTTGGGCCGAACGGCAGCCCCGGTCGTCGGCTTCGTCGGCCAGGAGGAACTTCGGCTCGAGGGCCGAGCCGGCCTTGAGAGCTACTACGAGCACCTTCTGGTCGGAGAACCTGACCGGTGCTACTTCGTCAAAGACGCCCACGGCCGGAACCTTCAGCAAGAACGCATCCATCGGGGCCGCGCAGGATACGATCTGGAGCTGACGCTTGACGCCAGGCTCCAGCATGCCGCAGAGACCGAGCTGCTGGCCATGATGCAATCGGCCGGCGCCCACCGAGGTTCGGTCGTGGTCCTCGAGGCCCACACCGGAAACCTCCTGGCCCTGGCGTCGGCACCCTTCTCCGAAAGGCCCTCGGCCGGCGTCGACTACGACAGCGAATGCTGGTCCCTCCGGCCGGTCCAGACCGCCATCGAGCCGGGTTCAACAGTCAAGCCCTTCATCGCAGCAGCGGGTCTGGCCGCCGGCGTCGTCCGGCCGGACGACTTCTTTGACTGCAAAGCCCGCGGCATCAGGGTGGGTCGTACCTGGATCCGAGACCACGCCGACCCGGACATCTACACCCTGGACGAAGTCATCGTCCATTCGTCCAATACCGGCATCATCCAGGTTGCCCAGCGCCTTGACGACGATTTTCTCTGGCAGGTGTTCACTGGATTGGGATTCGGCCGACGACCTGAGCTGGGCTTCCCATCAGAAGCATCCGGCCTCCTGTGGCCGGTCGAACGATGGTCGAGCATGAGCCGTTCCGGCCTGGCCCTGGGTCAGGAATTGACCGCAAGCCCCCTCCAGCTGGCGCTGGCCTATGCGGCAATAGCCAACGGCGGGTGGTTGCCTGAACCTCGGCTGGTTGACCGCATGCGAGGGCGCGCCGATTCCGCCCGTGACCGGGTCCAGCCCCGGACCCGGGTGATGGATCGGCAGTTGGCCGACCGCGTGGCCGCGATGTTGGAGCAGGTGGTCGTTGAAGGCACAGGAACTCGGGCCCAGGTACCCGGATTCCGCGCCGCCGGCAAAACCGGAACCGCTCAAATGGCGGTAAACGGCACCTTTGATGACGACCACCACACAGCCTGGTTTGCCGGGTTCCTTCCCATGCCTGACCCCCGGTGGGTGATCGTCGTCGCCATCGAAAACCCAACAAACACATACTGGGCTTCCTCGGTTGCGGCCCCTGTGTTTGCCCGGGTCGCACAGGCGACGATCCACATGGCCGGCCTGCCGCCCAACGTCACCCCACCTCAATCGGCGGAAGGCGATGCGTGATGCGTCGCACCACGGAGGTTCACGCCCCCGGGAGGCTCCCGTGCGCATGAGCGCGGACGCCGTCGCGCGGACCGTCGGTGGCGTCGTCCGGGGCGCCGGTGACGTTGTCGTCTCCGGCGCTGAGGTTGACTCACGCCTCATCCGAAACGGAGACCTTTTCATCGCACTTCCCGGCGAGCGAGTCGACGGACACGCCTTTGTCCCGAAGGCTCTGGAGAAAGCTACGGCGGCTCTGGTCCGCTCAGACGTCGATCTGGCTCCCCCTCCGGTCGACCGCGCCTTGATCTCGGTGGCCG
>JAUWTC010000439.1 GCA_030609785.1 Holophagae bacterium | reverse complement strand
CCCGGCTTGGTCACGAGCTCAACCTTCCGGACCTTCGGCTTTGGCCTTTGAACACCTTCCCCTATCTCGTCTTCTATCTCGATAGACCAGACCATATCGACGTCTGGCGTGTTCTCCACCAGAAAAGGGACATCCCCTCCTCACTGCAGTCGGCCTATTGAATCAGCCATCTGTCGCTGTTTGCTGGCTCTGCCCACTGTCGCTGCAATCTGCCGCGGGTTGCTGACGCTGCCGACTGCCCCAGCACTTGATTTCCAAACCCGGCCTTCGGATTCGCGCAAGCGCGAACCCGCTCGGCGCATTTTCCTCAAGGGCGACAGTTCTGAAATCGGGAGAGGATCACCCTTGAGGAAAATGACCTCGGCGGCCTACGGCGTAGGCCGAGACTCGATTGCCAGCACGCTCGCCGTGGATTGCCACCTTAGACTTTGTCCGCAGCTTTCCTGATATCGGAAGATTCCCTCGGGGACAAAGTCAAAGATGGCACGTCCCGTTGGAGAGGACGCTCTCTCGCTTTGAGGGAGTCAATTGCCAGCGACCGTTGCGGGGCGGGAGCCCCGCGCTCCTGCAACGGTGTCCTTGGCTGAGTCGTGACGAGATCCAGGCTTCACAGTGGGAGCGCGGGGTAGGAACCGGCATGCCGGCCAAAGGCCGGTGGAACCGTCAGGTTCCGCATCCGAAGGATGCTATGCGGGCACCGCCCCGCATCGTGCCCTTTGACCCCCTCCCCTGCTACAATCCGCGCTCGCCCACCGGGCTGAAACAGGAGCGAACCATGCGTTGGAGCCGAACATTCATTCACACACTGAGACAGGACCCTGCCGATGCAGAGGTCGTCTCCCACAAGTTGATGACCCGTGCGGGCCTGATTTCCAAGGTCGCCGCCGGCATCTACAACTCGCTGCCGCTGGGCTGGCGTTCTATCGACAAAATGTCCGACATTATTCGCGAAGAGATGGAGAAGGCCGGGGCTGCCGAATTGGTCATGCCGGCCGTGCAGCCCGCCGAGTACTGGGAAGAATCCGGCCGATGGGCCGAGTACGGACCGGAACTCCTGCGCATCAAGGATCGCCACGACCGCGAATTCTGCTTCGGCCCGACCCACGAGGAGATCATCACCGACATCGTCAGGCGATCGATCAAGTCCTACCGCCAGCTGCCGGTGGCGCTCTACCAGATCCAGACCAAGTTCCGGGATGAGATCCGCCCCCGCTTCGGCCTGATGCGGGGACGCGAATTCCTGATGAAGGACGCCTATTCCTTCCACGCCGACGCCGAGGACCTCGACCAGACCTACAGGGCCATGAAGAAGGCCTATTGCCGCATCTTCGAGCGCTGTGGCCTGGGCTACACTCCTGTCGAGGCGGACACCGGCAACATCGGCGGATCCGAGAGCCACGAATTCATGGTGCTGGCCGATACCGGCGAGGACGCGATCATGGCCTGCCCCTCCTGCGGCTATGGCGCCAACGTCGAAAAGGCCCAGACCGGGCCCGTCAAGGCGGCGCCCCCCTGGCCGCTGGCCGAGAGCGAAACGCCCTCATCGGTCCACACGCCTGAGATGCGAAGCGTCGAAGAGGTGGCCGAATTCCTTGGCGTCGATCCCGCTCACCTGATCAAGACCATGATCTTCGAAAGCGACGAGGAGTTCGTCGCGGTCCTGATTCGCGGCGACCTCGAAGTCAACGAGGTCAAGCTCAAAAACCACCTGGACTGTACCCATCTGCAGCTGGCCTCGGAAGCCAAGATCGAGCAAATCACCGGTGGGCCTCAGGGCTTCTCCGGCCCGGTTGGTCTTGAAGGTATACGCATCATTGCCGACCCGACAGTGATAGACCTCAAGCAAGCGGCGACCGGCGCAAACACCCTGGACACCCACCTCGTCGGCGTCGTGCCCGGCCGTGATTTCCGGCCGGATACAGTCGTCGATGTGCGGACCGCCAGCGCGGGCGACCCCTGCCCCAGCTGCTCGGAACCGATTATCGAAAAGCGCGGGATCGAGGTCGGACACATCTTCAAGTTGGGCACCAAGTACTCGGAGGCGATGCGGTGCACCTTCCTCGACGCCGAGGGCAAAGAAAATCCGATGATCATGGGATGTTACGGGCTGGGCGTTGGACGAACGGTGGCAGCTGCCATCGAGCAGAACCACGACGACAAGGGCATCATATGGCCCCTCCCGTTGGCCCCGTACGAGGTCGTGCTGGTGATGCTCAACTCCGATAAACCCGAGGTGGTCGAGGCCGCGGAGGGTCTTTACGCCCAGCTCAAGGAAGCCGGTATCGACGTACTCTTCGACGACCGCCCCGAACGTCCCGGAGTCAAGTTCAACGACATGGACCTGATTGGATTCCCAGTTCGTATCGTCGCCGGCGCCCGAGGGCTGGCCGAAGGCAATATCGAACTCAGCCTCCGCAGCGGTGGCGAAAAAACGCTGGTGCCGATCACTGACATGGTCGAGACCGTCCGGAAAACCCTGGACGAAATCCGAGCCCAGTTACCGCAGTAAACACAGGTCGAAGGATCGAAGGGCACGATGCGGGGCAGGAGCCCCGCGCTCCCACCGTGAAGCCTGGATCTCGTCACCACTCAGCCAAGGACACCGTTGCAGGAGCGCGGGGTAGGAACCGGCACCAGGCCGAAGGCCTGCCACGGCGAAGCCGAGGGGACTCCAAAGGAGTCCTGTGCGGGCGCCGCCCCGCAACGGTCGCCTGCCAACAGCACTGGTGCTTCT
>JAUWTC010000302.1 GCA_030609785.1 Holophagae bacterium | reverse complement strand
GACATCGACCTCTTCGAACTCAACGAGGCCTTCGCCGCCGTTCTCGGTGCCGCTTTCCACGACCTGCCCGACCTGCCGCAGGATCGGACCAATCTCTGGGGAAGTGGTATCTCACTGGGCCATCCGGTCGGCTGCACCGGCGCCCGCCAGATCGTCGACATGGTCCACCAACTCCACCGGCGCGATGGACAGCTGGGCCTGGTCAGTCGTTGCGTCGGCGGCGGTATCGGCAGCGGGGAGATCATCGAGCGGTTTGGGGTTCAATAATCCCTCAGCCTGATCGGCTGGCGACGGCCTCCCCATTGACCGGGGGGTCCATCAAATCGGCCGGCACAGGGTTCGCCACACTCGGAACATCGGCCTTGATCGTCCAGTCCCCAGTGGGTCAGGCGATACCAGTCTCGTCCGACCAATAGGGTTCCACAGTTGTGGCACACCGTGCTTCCCCCCTCGTCGTCGTGCACGTTGCCGGTATAGACGTACCGCAGGCCCGCATCGATCGCCCTACGGCGAGCCCGTTGAAGGGTCGACGTTGGAGTCGAGGGCAGGTGGCTCATCTTGAAGGCCGGATGGAAGGCCGTGAAATGCAGGGGCACATTGGGTCCCAGGTGCTCGACCACCCACTGCGCCAGGGCCGAAATCTCCGCATCGGAATCGTTTTCTCCGGGGATCAGAAGGGTGGTGATCTCCAGCCATACGTCGGTCTCTTTGGCCACATACTCGAGGGTCTCCAATACCGGGGCCAGTCGAGCACTGCACAAACGACGGTAGAAATCCTCGCTGAAGGCCTTGAGGTCGATGTTTGCGGCGTCCATGACCCCGAAAAACTCCCGGGCGGGCAGTGGGTTGATCTCACCGGCCGTGACCGCCACCGCAGCCACCCCCCGTTCGGAGCAGGCGGCAGCAACGTCCACGGCATATTCCAGGAAGATCACCGGGTCGTTGTAGGTGAAGGCCACCGACCGACACCCGGTCGCCTCGGCGGCTCGGGCAATGGCCTCGGGCGATGCCTCTTCGGCCGCCGTGTCAAACTCTCGGCTGGTGGAGATGCTCCAGTTCTGGCAGAAGCGACAGGCCAGATTGCAGCCCGCCGTCCCGAAGCTGAGCACGGCGGTCCCCGGCAGGAAATGATTGAGCGGTTTCTTCTCGATCGGGTCGATACAGAAGCCCGAGGATCGACCATAGGTCGTCAGCACGATGCCTCCGTCCCTGGCCTGACGGACGAAACACAGTCCCCGCTGCCCCTCTCTCAGACGACAAAGCCGGGGACAGACCTCGCACATCACCCGTCCATCGGCCAGCCGGGAAAAATACCGACCCGGCGACCCCCCCCGAGTTATGGAGTCCTGCGAGACCGAACCTCCTTGATGTCATCGAAGTCGATCGTGTAGGTCACCGACCCTCCCCCGACCCTGTGGCGAAGTTGTACCGTTTGGTTGTCAACACCGACAACATAGGCGGAGACACGCTCGAGTGAGTTCAACAGAATCACGACACGATCTCCTTGATGAGAAGCCAATTCAGAGAGCGGGACGAGCGCCCCGTCACGGTGGGGTCGAGGCGGTGGCGGAGTTTCACCGGACTCATCCAGAATCGCCAGAGCATCCTCGTGATCCGAGGTGTTCCTGACGGCTGCGGGCGCCATGACAACGTCGACTTCTTCGACACTCTGGTCCGGCTCGGGAAATTCTGCCGCCGACCCAGGCTGATCACCCTCGAGGTCCCCAGGCTGATCGTACTCGATCGGGTCGACCGTCGGAGACTCCCATGCAACCCGTTCTCCAATGTCGGCGTACTCCTCGATGCCGAGGTTGACAGACGTCATCGAATAACCGATCCCGCCGAAAAGGGCAAAAAACGAGCCGACCAGAATCCCGAAAAACGGCATCTTGGCCTCATCCCAGAACTTAAAGGCAAAGACCAGCACAACAAACGGGATTAAGAGGCATGCCAGTCCCCACACCGTACTCTCCCTGAAAGCAATCACCAGCAGCCAGACAAAGGCCGCCAGAGATATCAGCACTCCAACGACCATCAGCACCATCCACACCATCGTCATGGTCTGATCCTCCGTTTATCCCGTTGTTCTTTCATGGCATTTAGTTTAACCCATATCCCCAAGAGGAATATTTCGTAAGATGTGAAAGGAGGCATTTTCGATGAAACGCATCCCGATGGTGATCTATGTGGCGGTCTTCTCTCTTTCGACCTGGGCACAAGGATCCGAAATACAAAAGGAACCGGACCAGGGCATCGTCCTCGAACGTCCCGGCGACCCTCCGGCGCCCGCGTCGGTCGTCGAAGCCCTGACTGAGGACAAGAAGGCAGCGCAGATCATCCGCAACGGGCATCTCAGCGTTCAGGTCAACGTCACTGACAACGGTCTTAATACCAGGGACGACGCGGCCAACGAACCGTCAATCTCCGTCGACCCGACCGCTCCCAACCGCATGGTGATCGGATGGCGGCAATTCGACTCGATCAGGTCCAACCACCGAGAGGCCGGGGTGGCGTGGTCCAACGACGGCGGGAGGACCTGGACCAATCCCGGCTCGTTGGCTGACGGCATTTTCCGGTCGGATCCGGTCCTGGAGTGTGATGCCGACGGGCATTTCTTCTACAACAGCCTCTCGATCTTCTCCAGTGACCTTGTTCAAGCTGAGTTCTTTGACTCTTCAGACGGCGGCCGGACCTGGGCGGGGCCTGAGGAGGCCTTCGGCGGCGACAAGGTCTGGGTGACAATCGACCGGACGGACGGCATCGGCCGCGGGAACATCTACCAGAGCTGGAGTACGGCGGCAAACAGATGGGGCGACCGGGTCTTCAGCCGCTCGACCGACGGCGGCCGTACCTTCTCGGACCCCCAGGTCCTGTTGCCGCCTCCAATCTGGGGCACCTTGGCCGTCGGTCGCCAGGGTGAACTGTATCTGGCCGGCAACGCTGGTTTCGTGTACAACGTCTTCATCCTGTGGCGATCGCTGGATGTCAAAGACCCCGACGTCGACGAACCGTCTTTCCAGTTCTTTTTTGCCAATCTCGGCGGTCGCCAGGGAACCGGCGGCGGGTCCTTCGAAACGCCCAATCCCGTCGGCCTCCTGGGCCAGGTCTGGCTGGCGGCCGACACCTCGGACGGCCCCGACTCGGGCGCCCTCTACATGCTGTCCTCGGTCGACCCGCCCGGCTCCGACCCCCAGGACGTGCATTTCATCAGGTCCACCGACGGCGGTGAAACCTGGTCGGCACCTCTCCGCGTCAATACCGACGACCGCGACGCATGGCAGTGGTTCGGCACGATGTCGGTTGCACCCAACGGCCGGATCGACGTTGTCTGGATCGAAAGCCTGACGGCCGCCGAACCCAGCATCGGCGAGATCTACTACTCCTTCTCATCGGACGGAGGGTTCACCTGGTCCGATGCTGTGGCCGTGACCCCGGCCTTCGACAGCCACGTCGGCTTCCCCCAACAGAACAAAATGGGCGACTACTTCCACATGCGGTCCGACCTGGTGGGCGCCGATTTGGCCTATGCCGCGACCTTCAACGGCGAGCAGGACGTCTTCTTCCTCCGCATCGGCGACCGGGACTGCGACGGCAACGGGGTCGGCGACACCGAGGATCTCAGCGCGGGAGACCTCGAGGACTGTGACGGCAACGAAATCCCCGACCTCTGCGAGGTCGCTGCCCGGCCCGATTCAGATGTCAACGGCAACGGATGGCTTGATGTCTGCGAACCGCCCCCCCGACAGGGCGCCGGCCGCTCGGGGTGACCCGGAGAAGCCTGACGACTTCCCCGGATGCCGCCGTCGCTGTTCACTGCCCCGGCCGCTGCCATCTGTCGCTGTTTCCTGATGTGGCCCGTGGCCCGGCCCCCTGCCTCCAACCCCGGCCTTCGGGACCGCTACGCGCCCCCGCTCGGTCATCTTCCTCAAGAGCATCAATTCAGATGACGGGTGAGCATCCCCCTTGAGGAAAATGACCTCGGCGGCCTACGGCGTCGGCCGAGACTCTGTCGCTGAGGTGACCGCCGTGGGTTCCCGCCATGGCGTTTTCAAAGGAAACGCCATGGACGGAGCGCCCCGCCCGAGAGGGGCGCTCTCATGATTTAGCGTCGGCACCCCGGGACAGCACCGTGTCCGGTGCGCCCTCTCACCGCCCAGCAGCTATTCCCCCGGTGAGGGCTGCGCAAGCACGGCGACCTGAGGCCTGAGGTCCATCCACCACTGTTTCGATGGGCGTCGGAACTCGGCATCGATCATTCCGGCCAATCCCCCAAGGTCTATGAAGTTTTCCCCACCCTGCCGCAGACCGACGGCGACAGCGTCGGCGGTTCCGCTCAAGGCCGCAGCCACCATGCGTTCAACGCACAACCCGGCCAGACGTGTCGCCAGGTTCCGGTCAAACGGCGTCGGGTCGCCCCCCTGCTGCAGATGCCCGAGGATCGCCTGCCGAACGTCGAACAG
>JAUWTC010000327.1 GCA_030609785.1 Holophagae bacterium | reverse complement strand
GACCTCGGCAATCACCAGGCCCTCGTTGGCGCCGTGGAACTCGTCCACCTCCCATATCAGGCCGGCATACTCAATCTTCGAGCGATGCTTCTCGATGATCGGTTTTTTGCAGAGTTCGTCCAGTATGTGCTGGGCATCGTCGAGGGGAATCTCGTATTCGAACTCGAGCCGGCTGATTCCCACGATGGGCCCCTTGATCGTCAGAAAGCCCGTCTCGCCGATTACGCGAACACGAACCGTCCGCTCTTTTCCGATTGAAAGATAGCCTTGCCGATAGAGACTCCCGTCCGCGAGATTTTTCCACCGGCTGCTATTCACGAGAAACTTGCGTTCGATTTCCAGAGCCATTGTTCGACCTTTCCTGAGAACACAGCGAGCCACCATCGTTATTGCCGCAATCTCCCCAGAAGTGTAACAATGACAAGGTGCTGCCAACCCGTACACTGATGCCTCGGAGCGCTTTCATGAAACTGCTGCTCACCATCGCCGTCCTCGGGTTGGTGGCGGCACACCTAGCATCGGCAATATCTCCGGATGGTCGGACCGACCGCTTCATGGCTCGAGGCTGGACGACCGAGGATGGGCTTCCCCAGAGTTCGGTCAACGACATCGTGCAGACCTCGGACGGATACTTGTGGATCGCCACCTACGGTGGGCTGGCTCGTTTTGACGGCGTGAAATTCGAGTCCTTCGGAGTTGCCAAACACCCCGGTCTTCCCAGCAACCGAATCCTGACCTTGGTGGATGCCGAGGATGGTGCCTTGTGGGTGGGTACCGAGATGTCGGGAATCGTCTTCCTCAAAGACGGCGTGTTCCACGCCTTCGAACCCCCAGACGGTCTCGGCCTGCAAGGCGTTGCAAGGGTTTATATTGGACCCTCCGGCACGATTTGGATCGGCACGGCCTTCGACCTCCTTCGGCTCAAACCAAACGGAGATTTCACGCGTTTCACGACTGAGGACGGCTTGGCCCCTCCTCCGGTCTACAGCGTGCTCGAAGAAGCCGACGGAACCGTCTGGGTCGGATCCCAGGAGGGCCTCACCATTCTCAGGGAGGATCGGTTCGAATCCGTCACCGTTGCCGGCACCAACATCTCATGGATCCAGGCAATCCGCCGTTCACACACCGGGACCCTATGGATTGGAGCTCTCGAGGGCCTTTTCCATCATGTCCCCGGCCGAGGACTGGAGCCGGCGCCAATTCCAAACCACTCCGACCTCCAGGCAGTTAATTCCCTCCTGGAGGATCGCACTGGAGCCCTCTGGATCGGCCTCCACCCCAAAGGGCTTTACCGCCTGGTCGACGGCGAGGCGCACGACATCGGATCGGAAATCGGTCTCGCCACCGAGGCCATCACGGCATCGTTCGAAGACGCGGAAGGAACCATCTGGGTCGGCTCCTCCTCCGCGGGGCTGTACCAGCTCAATCCCGCGCGCTTCACCAGTACTGGGGGACCGGACAGCTCACTCGATTTTTCGGTCGTGCCTATCGTTGACGATGGAGCCGATGGACTCTGGATCGGAACCAACTGTAAAGGCCTCGCCCACCTTGAGCACGGTGAGGTCACGCTCTTGAGGGAAGACGATGGTCTGGCCGTCACCTGCATCTGGTCATTGCTGCGATCACGGACCGGAGATCTTTACATCGGTTCGTTCAGTGACGGTGTGCACCGGCTCAGAGGCAACAAATTCGAAGCACTCGGCGGTCCATCAACGACCGGGGGCGCGACCAGATCCCTTTTCGAGACATCTGAAGGGCATATCCTGGCCGGGACCGATGAGGGGCTCTTCCGTCTCGATCCCGTCACATCCACTTTTTCACTGATCGGTGGGACGGAAAACCTCATCGTGTACTTCATCACCGAAGATGAAGACGGTAACCTATGGCTCGGCACGCACAGCGGCTTGCATATTGTCTCCGAGGGCACACACGAGGTCTGGGATACCAGCAACGGACTTGCCTCCAATATTGTTCGCGCGGTTTACATCGATCAGGAGGGGGCCGCATGGATCGGCACGTACGGCGGCGGTCTCTATCGTCTCGACGGTGATCACCTCAGTCATTTCGGAAAGCACAACGGTCTTCACGAAAACGTCGTTTCATTGATCATCGAAGACGAGCACGGCCGGTTATGGATGACCGGAAACTCAGGCGTGACCCGCGTTTCGAAATCGGAACTCCAGAGGGTCGCTGACGGGCTGGCGGACGAGGTTGTCTCCACCCTGTTCGGCAAGGCCGACGGCATGCTCGAAAACGAGTGCAACGGCGGCGGTCAGCCCGCAGGGCACCTGACGGAAGACGGCTTCCTGTGGGTTCCGACGATCAGCGGCGTTGCGGCGGTCGACACCCGAAGCGAAACGGTCAATCCCCTCCAGCCGCCGGTGCACATCAAGGAAGTTCTGGTCAACGGCCGAAGATTGGACCTGTCCCGGCCAGTTACCCTGCCACCGGGCAGCCGCAACCTCGAGATCAGTTATACCGCCCTGTCCTTCGTCGACCCGTCCAAGGTCCGCTTCAAGTACCGGCTGACTGGGGTCGATGAGGATTGGCAGGAGGCCGGTACCCGCCGAACTGCCTATTTCCCTTTTCTCCCGCCCGGCCGCCACCAGTTTCAAGTCATCGCCCGCAACAACGACGGGATCTGGAATGAAATCGGAGCGACATTTGGGTTTTCGGTCAAGCCGCGCTTCGTCCAGACACCTTGGTTTTTTGCCCTCGTGGTATTGGTCGTGGCAGGGATTGTGGCCGGCATCATGCGCCTTCGTCACCTGTCCCTCAAACAACGGGAACGCATGCTGACCCTCCTGGTAGCCACCCGCACTGCCGAATTGGAGAAACTCGCGGGCCTCGCCGAACGCATCAATTCAGCCGTATTGCCGGAGGATGTGCTGCAGCATGTATTCGACTCCTTTCGCCCGACCATTCCTTACGACCGCATCGGCTTCGCCGCCATTACCGAGGATGGGCAGTCGGTGCGTGCGGTGTGGGCCTGTAGCGACGCCGGTCACATGGAAATTCAGAAGGGGTTCGAGGCATCACTCCAAGGGAGCAGCTTGGAACAGGTCCTCGAGACCGGAGAGCCTCGGATCCTCAATGATCTCCAGGCCTACCTGGCGGCACACCCGAAATCGGACTCCACGCGACGAATCGTCGATGAGGGCATGCGGTCCAGTCTTACGTGCCCCCTCTATGCCATGGGCAACCCACTGGGGTTCCTCTTTTTCTCGTCTCGGCAGACCTCGACATTCACCGACGTTCATGTTCGCTTTTTCCAGCAAATCGCCGGCCAACTTTCCCACGCGATTGAAAAATCTCGCCTGTACTCAGACCTCCTGCTGACCCGAGAGTACCTTGAACAAGCCAACCGCGAACTCGAAGCATTGGCCACTGTGGACGGACTGACGGGGCTGACCAACAGGCGGGTCCTGGACAAGATTCTGGACGAAGAGTGGCGCCGCTGCATCCGATCCCAAACGCCGCTGTCACTGATGATGATCGACATCGATCATTTCAAGCTCTACAACGACACCTATGGCCACCAGAAAGGCGACGACTGCCTCAAACGTTTCGCCGAAGAACTCGAACTCTCGTTCCAACGGTCCGGTGAGTGCGTCGCCCGGTATGGCGGCGAAGAGTTTGCCGTCGTCCTGCCCGATACCACCGCCCAAGAAGCCTCCCGCGTCGCAATCCGTTTCCTCAGAAAGCTGGAAGCGCTCCGGATCCCCCACGAAGGTTCACCGGTTGGGCCGTGGGTGACGGCCAGCATCGGTATTGCTACGGAACAACCAAGCACCGGCGTCCCACAAACCGCCTTGGTTCTTCATGCCGATCGCGCGCTCTACCGAGCGAAGAACGCCGGCCGCAACCGGTGTTATCACGCGGGAGGGGTGCAGGACGCCTGATCCGCACTCCTCACCAGTATCCGGCTGCAAGACGCCCCGAACGCTGAACCTGGCGTTGTCCCTGACGCTGCAGCTGCCCCCTTCTCTAGGTTACGGCTGGGTGTCAGCGTCTTCCGCATCGGTGCTCTTGTCCCTGAAACCAATACGATCGAAGGGATTGACGATGCTCGAAGCGATATTCATCTGGTGGGCCGAGATACGTTTGAGAAACCGAGCATACAGCGCAATCGCTACGGCATCAGGTCCCTCGAGGCCTG
>JAUWTC010000421.1 GCA_030609785.1 Holophagae bacterium | reverse complement strand
ACGGCAGCGTCCAACCCCTGAGGACAGATTTTCACCTGGAATTTTTCTCGACAGATCACTGGGTCCCCACCCTGGGCAGCCGACTTCATTGGACCCGGAGACGCCTCCTGCCCCAACTGGCCGGGGCTGAGCCCCACGAGCTTGCCGCGCTCCGGAAGAGCGGCACTGCGATCACCTCCGACGTCGTCACACCCCTGTTGAGCTATGGCGCCGACACCGGCCCCGGGTTGTTCACCGACGATCGGGCCCTTGACGCAGAGATCCTCCTCCTGGAGTGTTCCTTCTGGAAAGACGGCGACCTCGAACGGGCCCGAGCCTACGGACACCTCCACATTTCAGACCTGCTCGAAATCGCGCCGCGTCTCAGCTGTCGACACCTGGTTCTGCTCCACGCCTCCCGCCGGACCCGGCTCCACGAGGTCGAAGAGATCATGGCCGCCGAACTGGCGCCGGTTTTCCAAGGAAATCTGCACCATATGATGATCGAATGGGAATAGGTGGACTGGGACACGAAGACGGTGGGAGGCTGGGAATGTAGGGGCGGGTCCCTGTGCCCGCCCTGTCACGGTCGATCACGGCGTTGACTCCTCAGTTTATGAGTCTGGGCGTGACCGGTGGATTCAGAATGGGCGGACACGGGGGTCCGCCCCTACAGCTTCACCCTGTCAGCGTCCCAGCAACCGAAACGGCAAGCCGTTTCGGGTCAATATGTCTCCTCAACGCCTCGGTGACTTCGTCCCTGGTGACCGCCAACAGTTCCTTGGGGAAACGATCCATGCGCGAGATGTCCTGCCCCGCGAGCAGGGTCTTGACCAACTCCACGGCGACGCCGACATTGGTGGCCAGTCCCACCTGATAGCCGCCGGCCCAGGCCTGCCGTTCATCCTCCAGTTCGTCCTCCCCCGGCCCAGTCGCAAGGAAATCGTCGAGGACTTCCCGACACAAAGCCAGGGCCATTTCGAGATTGTGTGGAGCGACACCGAGGCTGATCACCCACGGCCCAGGAATCTGAAGGGTACCCATGAAGCCGCTGTTGATGCCGTAGGTCAGGCCCGCTTCGTCCCGGACCGCAACTCCCAGTCTCGAAGTCAGGGTGGACTGGCCCAGGCAGGAGTTGGCCAGCTGGGCCGCAGGATAGTCATCATCCCCGAAACCAAGGTGTCCGGCGTGGCCCAGGAAGAGGTCGAGATTGGGTCGATCGGAGATCTCCGTGTCAATTCGAGACGGCACTCCGGCGGCGATCTCGGGAAGAGCGGGCAGGGCCGTCGCCTCGGCCCCCCAGCCGAAGAGGGCGTCACCGAAGAGCGTGTCAACATCCAGACCCTCGACATCACCGACCACGGCGCACACCAGTGACCGACCCCCATAGCATCCCGCGTGGAAAAGCTCCAGATCCTCTCTGGTGATTGCTCGGACCTCGTCTTCCCGAATCTCGATCTCCCGTCGCCGGTGGGGATGGCCGGCTGGATAGAGCATCCGAGTCAACTGCCCGAAGGCCGTGGCCGAGGTGTCCTGGCGCTCGTGTTGCAGAACACCCAGAATCCGCTCCTTGACCTTCTCCAGCTCATCATCCGGGAACATCGGACGCCGAAGTACCGACGCCAGGATGCCGGCCATCCGAGGGAGCTCTTCCGCAAGGCCTTGCAGGGAAAAGGACACCGAAGCCGGCGCCGAACTCGAACTGCGGACATCCAATTGCAGGCCGTGATCCTCCAACTCGCGGGCCAGGGCCATCCTCGAAAACTCGGCAGTTCCCCGCTCGAGCATCGCGGCCGTCATGCTGGGAACGGCGAACCGGCCGTCGGTCGCCATCGCGGGCCCGCCCTGCAGCATGCCGGCGATCGTGACGGTCGGCGCATGGCTGTTGGTGACAACCGCCAGACGTCCTCCACCGTCGAAAGCGTGAAGCGCAACTCGTTCGGCGAAAGGCATTCTGTCCCCGGGATCGAAAAGGCGTTTGGTCATCGGCCGTTCTCCCCGTCGGACTCCGGCACAAACCATCCAACGGTTCGATTTGAAGGAATGAGGTATTGGTCGCACACTCGCATGACGTCTTCCGGCCCAACCCTGGCGACACTGTCCATCTCATCGACGAAGGCCCGCCAGTCTCCCATCGCCACCCCTTCGGTCAGGGCAGATACCAGGCGGGCGGGAGATTCCCGCTGGAAGGCCAGATCCGTTCGGCGTTGTACCTTGGCTCGCGCCAACTCCCCTGGTTCCGCCACGGCCGTCCCCAGGGTTTGAATCTCTTCGAAGATCATCGCCTCGACATCGGCGTGCTCCACCCCCGGCGCCAGGGTTGCGAAGACCTGGAAGAGCCCGGGGTCGTGGGTCTCCATCGCGGAGGCGTGCACACCGAGGCAGAGATTGGTCTCGACCAGACGCCGACTCAACCTGGACACGACGCCCTCACTGAGAATCTGGGCCGCCACGCCCAGGGGGGCGATGTCCCGGTGGAGGCCCTCCGGAATGTGCCACACGCACCCGATGAGGCCCAATTCACCCGCCCGGTGCACCTTGAAGCGCCGCTCTCCCCGTTGCCGGCCTTCCCGGATCGTGCCTCGAGGTCTCGGGTTGGGGCCGGCATCCAGCGGGCCGAAGAAACGATCGACCAGGTCGAGGACCGGTTGCTCCTCGACATCCCCGGCGATGATCACGGTCGCGTTGTCCGGGTGGTAGAAGGTGTTGTAGAACCCCCTCAGCGTCTCACCCTGAAAGGCCTCGACATCACCGCGCCACCCGATCGTCGGGTGATGGTAGGGGTGCTCGATGTAGGCGTGGGCGAAGAGACCCTTGAGCAGCACCTCGAACGGCTCGTTTTCTCCACGGTCCAACTCGTTCAGCACGACGGAGCGTTCCTTTTCCAGGTCCTCGTCACGGACCAGGGCGCCCCGCATCCGATCGGCCTCGATGTCCGCCGCCGTCTCCAGGTGTTCGAGCGGCACGGTCGCGTAGTAGTTGGTCCGGTCCAGCCAGGT
>JAUWTC010000110.1 GCA_030609785.1 Holophagae bacterium | reverse complement strand
GCCCATCGATGCTGCCCGATCTGATATTGGGCGCCGGGCTCGAAGGGCAGAAAGCCCACGCGTTCGCGTACCGTCGACCCGGGAAGAATCTCTTCGAACGCGAAATCGTCGAATTCGGGGTTGTCGGATCTCGATGTCGCAATGCACCGAGTCACACTCGCAGATCCTGTCAGAAGTCCCATCGTGCCTCCGGTCAGAGAGGATAGCGGTTTCTCGTCCGAAAACGGCCCTTGTTTTTAATTTCTGGGTCAATTTTCGGGCTTTTTTGCGCGGAATACCTGAGTGCAACTCCCCACAGACTCTTGTTTTCCTCCCCACCTGCCTTTTTGTGGCTATTTTTCCTTCCGTTGGCGTCTGGGTTCGGTAGGTCTCTTTCGAGGGTAACGCAGGGTAGAGGGAACAATAGCCACAAAAAGGCACGGTGCTACAATCCGCCACCGGTTTTGGATGGGAGGCTTGAGATGCGGCGGATGACAGGAATGCTTGTGGTAATGGTACTGGTGGTAGCGGTGGGGCCGGCGTCGGCTGGAAAGATCGGCTTCGTTGACGCCGAGCGGGTGGTAATGCAGGTCCAGGAGGGTCAGGCGAAAGTCAAGGAGCTGGAAGCCTGGGCGGAGCCTCAGCAAAAGAAGGTCGAGGCCGCTGCGGCACAGGTGGCCGACATAAGACAACAGATCGCCAAGCAGCGGTCGGTCGCGTTGCCGGAAGTCCTCGACCGCCTTCGTCGTGATGAGTTGGATGCTCGCCGTACCTTCGAAGATGCCAAACGGAATTTTGAGCGTGATTTGTCGGTCAAGCAGGACGAATTCCTTGCGGAAGTGGCGGTCAAGGCCGGCAGGGTTGCGTCGGATTACGGCAAGGCCAACGGCTTCGATGCCATCCTGGTTCTCAAGGCCCAGCCGATCATCTATCTGTCCGAAGAGGCCAATCTGACCGATACCATAATCCGACTTTACAACGAGCGATTCTCGGGGAAGTAAAGGGCCGTCCATGATTCGGGCTATACTTCCGCGGCAATGACCCGCCTGACTCCCGCGGCAATAGCCCGCTTGGCTTTACTCCTGTGTCATTTTGCAGCTGTCGGTGTTCTATCGGCGCAGGTCCCATGGGATGTTGAGATCCTCGATTCCGGTCTGCCCGCAACCCTCGAGCCCGGCGAAACCGTTCTGGTTATGGTCACGGTGGTCAACAGGGGGACGGAGGGATGGGATCCCGAAGAGGGATTTGCCCTGGCTGCCCACTGGTTGACACCGGACGATGAGGTGGTTGACTGGGACGGACCCCGAACTCCATTCGAGGGCATTGTCGCGCCCGGGGTTGCTGTAAAGGTCCTCGCGGTGGTCGCGGCGCCGAGATCCGTTGGACAGTACGTCGTGCAGTGGGACGTCGTTCAAGAAGGAGTGCGGTGGATATCGCAGGATGATGCAACTCCGGTCGTCGGGTCGGACATCTCGGTTGAGCCGTCAATCGACGATAGCCCGGCGTGCGTGGGGGGCTGGCTCGGGGTGGCGTTGACCGGGGTGATTTTCCTACTGGTGCTGGGGGCACGCCGCAGGACCGACTGGGTACGGTCGTTGGCCGGACGTGGAGACCTGGCGTGGCTGGTCCTGGTGCCCCTCGCCGCCGAGAGGTCGGTTGTCGAGGGTACTTTCGGCGGAGGGGTCGTCACCGTCCTCTGTCTGACCGCCGTGGCCTCCCTGGTTGCTCTGGTGAGCCCAAGACTCAGGCCATGGCTGGCGTGGGTCATCGGGTGGTCGATGGTCACGGTCTTTGTGGGCGATCGAGTCTACCTGCGTTTTTTCGCGGATCTGCCGTCGGTTGGGTCGTTTGAAACGTTGGGGCAGACCGATGAAATCGGCCGAAGCATCATCAGTCTGTTCAACGGGTGCGATGTGCTTTTCCTGCTGGCCGGGCTGGCGGGTGGAGGTGTGGCCCTGGCGGCCCGCCTGCTCGGGGTTGAGATTGGGTCTGTTCGGCGACGTGCCGCGGCGGCGGCGCTGATGTGTGCCGCGGCGGGGATCGGGCTCTGGTGGGCGGCTGAGCGGCCGATTCATCGCCAGGTCTTTCGCCGGGTCTTCGTCGCCAAGAAAACCGGGGTCGCCGCGGCTCACGTGCTGGACATTTGGCGGGCGGTCCGAAATGGACTTCGTCGCACGACTGTTTCCAGCGCCGAAATCGACCGGATCGAGCAGTGGTTTCGAGGGACGGCAGATGACCGCAGGGGCGCGGGCCCGACCTTCGGTGCGGCTCGGGACCTCAATGTCGTGATGATCCAGGCGGAGAGCGTCCAGGCCTTCGTCGTCGGCCTTGAGGTTGGGGGGAGGTTGGTGATGCCCCATCTGACGCGGTGGGCGACCGAGGGTCTGTGGTTTACCGAGGTTACCGATCAGACCGGGCATGGGCGAAGCTCCGACGCCGAACTGATTACTCAGACTTCAATCTTGCCCCTGTCCGATGGCGCCGCGGCTTTTGAGGCGGCGACCAATCGTTTCACCTCCCTGGCCGGAGTCCTGGCGGATCGAGGCTACCGGACGGTGTCGGCAGTTCCCTTCGACCGTGCCTTTTGGAATCGCGGTATCAGCCACCGGGCCTACGGCTATGACGTCAATCTTTTCGCCCCGGATTTCGAACCCGGTCGAGCAATCGGCTGGGGCCTCAACGACCGTGATTTTCTCGGGCAAATGGGGGACCGGCTGGTAGATCTGCCCCGCCCTTTCTGCGCCTGGATGCTGACGCTGTCCCTGCACCACCCCTTCGAGGGTTTCCCCGATGATCTTGAGGAACTGGACGTCGGGCCGTGGGACGGAGGCCCAGTGGGGGAGTACCTCCACACGATGCACTATCTGGACCAGGCGTTGGGCGACCTCGAAGGCAGTCTGGAAGCTGCGGGACTTCTCCAGGAGACCGTGATCGTCCTCTGGGGTGACCACGATGCCGGTTTCGAATGGACGCGCGACATCGCCGGCTTGATGGGTGTCTCCCCCGATCAGACCGGCTGGTATCGAAGCCAGAGGGTGCCCCTGATCATCAAAGCCCCTCGGCGCCTGGGATTGGTCGGGCTGGTCGACCGTCCGGCAGGCCATGTCGACGTCGCTCCGACCGTGGCGAATCTTCTGGGTATCGATGGGGCCGAGTTTGCCTGGATGGGGCGGAATCTCCTGGGCAGCCCGGGCGATGCGCCGGTCGTAGGTGAGTATGACTGTTGGACGACCCGGTCTCACCTGTTTCTTCAGGGCGATGACGGGACGTTGGAAGGTGGACAGTGCCGGGAGCGGCCATCCCTCGAACGGCAACCAGCCGGGGAATGCGGAACGGCCTTTGACGCCGCACGGGATCGGATCGCCGTCGCTCAGCGTGTTCTTCGGTTCAACCTCCAAGAGCGGTTAACCGCCCGGCTCGCGGAAGGCGAACGGTGAAAGGACAGACCCGACCTTGGCGACTCTGGGGGCTGGCCGACCTTCGCCTTGACACCGCTCTGACAGCCGTCACCCTGGCTGTGCTGGCATGGTCGAGGTTCGCCTACCTCGCTTCCGGGCCATGGGAGTGGGATGAGGTTGCCTTTGCCCGCGGTGTGTATCTTTTCGATATCGCGGCCTACTTTCCCCACCCACCGGGATACCCCGGGTGGATTGCGATTGGTCATCTACTGACACCGTTTGCAGGTGAGCCCCTGATCGCCCTGCAAATGGCGTCCGCCGCTTTTTCGGTGGCTGCCCTCTGGGTCTTGGCTGCACTCGGAAGAAGAGTCGCTCCGCCTGCGGTGGCGGTTTCTGCAGCCCTCCTCGTACTTGCGGCCCCGGGGCCTTGGTTGTACGCGGTGAGGGGTTTCACCTCGACCGCTGCCTCGGTTTTGGCCCTTGTGGCCGGTCTGATTGCGTGCGGGGGTGTCCAGCGACGCCGGCTGACGGTCTTCAGCTTGGTGGTGACCGCGGCCTTTCTCATTCGACCGAATCTCCTGCCGCCGTTGGCCGTGCTGTGGTTGGGTGTGGTTGCAGGAGTTCGCCCGCTGAGACGTATCGTTCCCGGAATAATCGCCGGGTCCGCAGCCGTAGCCGTCGCCGTTTTGTTGATGGCGTGGGCTCAGGGAGGGTGGGGGGTGTTCATCGCGCCGTTCTTGTCCCACGGAGAGAGGCATTTTTCTCGTCTCATGGGGAATGTCGGTTCCTTTTCCGATCTTGGTCTCGTTAAAGGGTTTGGTGGCAGTGCTCCGGCGGCCTTCCTGTTTGCGGCGGCGGTGATTGGACTCGTGGTCTGGGCGAGAAAAGCAGGTCGCCGTCACGCCGTGGTGTGGGCGATGGTGCTGGTGGTTGCGGTTGGGCAATTGGTTTGGATGCAGAACCGAACCTACTGCCGATATGCTGTCGGCGTGCAGATCGCCCTTGCACCCTTGGTAGCGGGCGCAGCTGCGATTGCACCACCTGCAGCAGGAACGCTCGGTTTATTGGCGCTCGCTGGATGGTTCGGTGTAACCGGATTGCCCCTTCTCAGAGAACAGCACGAGACCCAACTCGGAGGGTGGCGTGCGATTCAAGAGGCCGAACGGGAGGCTTCTGAGAGTGGGCAGATGGTGGTTGTGGAATCCGAACTGCACCTCTTCGCGTCGTATTACTGGCACTTTCAAGAAAGACACGGACGTCAGACTCCCCTCAAGGTGCTCTCTCCGAGAACGCCTGAGCCTTGGGCTGGAATTGATCGGTCCTTTTTGTTGGCGACGGTGCATGAACAGTTATACCTACCGTCTCTCAACGGTCGGAGAAGTGCATGGGGAGGGGTTTCGGCGCGCCTCGAACCTCTCACTCAACAAAGATTCCTGGATGCCGTGGTCCTCGACACCCCACCTCTCCCTATTGGTCAATGGTGGGCGCGCTCAACATTGCCAGACGGCACGCCCTTCATGTGGGCCGGTCCCGAGGCGGAACTGTGGTTGCCCCCGGTGCCGGCGGGCACGCTGATCGGCCTCGACGTTAGGCCGGCGCATGGCGATGCCGAGTTGGTCATTTCGCTCAACGGTAGGGACAAGGTCAGGGTTGGAGGCCGCTCCGACCGTCGATGGATCTGGTTCCGGCGCCGACCCGAACACCACGATCTGCCGGTCATTTTTCGCATGGTACGTTCCCGTGGATATCCCCCTGGGGGAGGGGACTCCAGAGCCCTGTCCGTTCAGGTGTTCAGCCCCGTCGTCAGGCCTCCTGGAATGGCGTACGGAGGGCCGGTCGCGGCAGCCAGTCAGCAGGAGAGCCTCCGGCTGGCCATCGATGGCGCCTATGGTCCTGAGCAATTTGGGAAGAACGGCGCCGGGACGTGGTTGAAGCCTGAGGCCCACCTTCGGATCATGATTGAGGAACCCGGTACCTTGACGTTGTCGCTGCGGTCTCCGAGGCCGACGAATCCTCGGCTGGTTGTCGGCGCCGAAGGCAACGTCACCAACCACGAAGTTGATTTTCTCAAAGGGTCGGCCGAGGTCGTCATTGAACTGGGCCGGAGGGAAGTGGAAGACGGCGTGGCGGAGATCACGCTGACCAGCGAGCCCTTCGTGCCGTCAGTAGCAGGTCGTGGCTCCGACACCCGAGAACTGGGCGTCGTGCTGACGACCTTGGAATTCCGGCCATCCGAGCCTGGACCGTTGTGCTGGTGGGAGCAAGGTAGAGGGGGGCAAGGGAGAGGGGGGGAGGGGGAGACAACTGAGCCGTGCAAATAATCCGCGCGATCTCCCCCTCCCCCAAGCTCCCCCTCTGTACCCAGAGAAGCTGTCCCAGATTCTCTGGGTACTTGAGCCCGAGGCCCGGCCGTATTACGATGGCCTTCCTACCACGCTGCACCATCGGTGCAAGGAGATTCTCATGGCAGTGAAGAGTGACAACGTAGTGAACGACAAGATGAAGGCGCTGGAGACGGCGCTGGGTCAGATCGAGCGCCAGTTCGGCAAGGGCGCAATTATGAAAATGGGTGATCGGCCCCCGGTGCGCGTCAACGTCATTCCGACGGGATCGGTCGCGCTGGATGCCGCGCTGGGCGTTGGGGGTTTTCCCAGGGGTCGGGTGATCGAGGTGTACGGTCCGGAGTCGTCCGGCAAGACGACCCTGGGCCTCCATGTCATCGCCAACGCCCAGAAGACCGGGGGGCTGGCGGCCTTCATCGACGCCGAACACGCGCTCGATCCGGAGTATGCGGCCAAACTCGGCGTCAACCTCGACGAGTTGCTGGTTTCCCAGCCGGATTTCGGCGAGCAGGCGTTGGAAATTACCGAAACCCTGATTCGTTCGGGTTCCATCGACGTCATCGTCATCGACTCTGTGGCCGCTCTGGTCCCCCGGGCCGAACTCGAGGGCGACATGGGCGAGGCCCAGATGGGCCTGCAGGCCCGGTTGATGTCGCAGGCCCTCCGCAAGCTGGCGGGGATCATCGCCAAGTCGAACACCTGTCTGGTCTTCATCAATCAGATTCGGGAGAAGATCGGTGTGATGTTCGGTAGCCCGGAAACGACAACAGGTGGTCGGGCGCTCAAATTCTATTCGTCGGTTCGGGTCGATATCAGGCGGATTTCAGCGATCAAACAGGGCGAGGACATCATCGGCAACCGTACCAGGGCCAAGGTCGCCAAGAACAAAGTGGCCGCGCCCTTCCGCAAGGCGGAGTTCGACATTCTCTATGGTGAGGGCATTTCCCTGACTGGAGAACTGCTGGACCTCGGGGTGGAGTATCGACTGGTCCAGAAGTCCGGCTCGTGGTACTCGTGTGGTGAGACACGTATCGGTCAGGGCCGGGAAGCCGCCCGGGCCTTTCTCAAGGAGAATCCCGAGATGGCGGCCGATCTGGAGGTCAAGATCAGAGAGCAGTTGGGACTGATCCCCGGCACTGGCGACGAGGGTGTCGACGAGGCCGGCTAGGTACGACCGAATTAGTGATTTGAGAATGCAGAGGGGCGCCCCGGTGTTGTTTCATCGGGGTATGCCCCGTCTCGGAGGTGTTGATGAAGTCTAAGATCGTGATTTTTGGTTTGTTGTCGGTCACGGCTTCGGTTGTGTTTGCTGCTCCCCGAAATACCAAGCCTGAATTGCCGCCGCAGGATGCTGAGGTACTTCGCTACGTCGCCCGTGCAATGCCGTGGCATCCGACGTCGAATTTCAAGATTCTGATGGATGACAAGCACATGACGGCTTCGGGTCCTTTCCGCTTGATTCAGGTGGAGCGTACCGGTTCACAGAGGTTGGATGGACGCACAACCCTGGTCATCGACGAGCCCGGCAAGGCGATCTGGTTTGGACAAGTTGGCGGTCTGCCGTCGAAGGATGTCGGTGATACGGTCGAAGAACTGAAGAGCTTTGTCGGGGACTTCATTCCAGAACTCCTGATGAAGAACATGAGAATGAAAGTGAAGGTGGACTGGGACGTCACGAAGGAGGGCCCGTCGGCGCTCCTTCCATTTGACCTGAAAGTTGACACCGGATACGGCGAATTTCGGAGGCCGGGCGCCGTGACGGCCGACGGGGCCTTCGTGCTGCTCGGGGCTCCTTTTCCGTTCGATCAGGACCCGGTAGCCTATCGACGGGAGCTTTTTGAGAAATCTGATGACGTCATGTGGGATC
>JAUWTC010000219.1 GCA_030609785.1 Holophagae bacterium | reverse complement strand
GGGCCACAGTTGGCCCGGTGGTTTTCGGCTCACGGAGACGATCCGGTGTTGCACGCACCGGCGGGCGCCTTCGTAACCCTCAATCATCCCGAGATCAAACCGGGTCAGCCAGGTCGTTTGCGGGCCTGCATGGGTGTGATCGAAGCTCGGCAGTCGATCGTGGACGCGGTGGTGCATGCCGCCGTCTCCGCTTCGCGGGATCCGCGCTTTCCGGCCCTGGAGCAGGACGAACTCGAGGGTCTGACGGTCGAAGTTTCGCTGCTGTCGCCGTCTCGGAGAGTGCCCGGCCCCGAGTCGATCAGGGTTGGTGTTCACGGTGTTGTGTTATCGAAGAATGGCCGTGGGGCCGTCTTTCTGCCCCAGGTGGCGCCGGAGCAGGGGTGGGACCGCGACACGATGTTGGACCATTTGGCACGAAAAGCCAAACTGGCCACCGACGCCTGGCGCCGAGGGGCGACCTTCGAGGTCTTCACGGCCCAGGTCTTCGGGGAGGAGCACGAGGAGGGTGGAGGGCATTGATGGCGGATGGATTTCGGAGGGTCGTGAAGTGCCATTTGAGGCGCCTTCGAGACGCTGTACTCATGGTACGGGCCGAGAATGCAACGAAAAAGGGCCTTCACGACACCCGAAAGGCGTCGTTGATTCAATGCCCTCCACCCTCCCTACCATGAACCACCGTCTGACCCGCCGGGACCTTGCTGCTCTTCTGGGTGCTGGGGCTGTCTCGAGGGTCGTGCGGGCGTCTCAGAAGGTATCGCCGGGGATCGGGCGGGTCGGGACCGCCGGAATCCCGCCACATGCTCGGCCGGCGACCTTTTCCCGAGCTGTCGGTGATGCCGTCAGGCGTTCGACGGGCATGGACACGGCGGAGGCGGCCTTTCGTGGTCTTTTTGGGCGGCGGGACACCGTCGGCATCAAGGTCAACTGCCTCGGAGGGCCTCGGATGTCACCGCGGCCGGAGGTGGTTGGCGCTCTGGTCGAGTGGGTGGCTGGGACCGGTGTCGAACGCTCGCGGATCATCGTCTTCGAACGCTCGAGCCGAGAGTTGGAACGGGCGGGCTTCTCCCTGCGGAAAAAGGGCGGTCCCTCCCTGTGTTACGGCATCGATAACGACTACGATCGAGAGCCGACAGTTGCCGGTTCGGTCGCATCGTGCTTCGCCCGCCTGGTGTCGACGACCTGCACCGCCCTGATTTCTGTCGGTGTGGTCAAGGATCACGATTTCGCCGGAGTCTCCGCCGGTCTCAAGAATTGGTATGGCGTCATCCACAATCCCAACAAGTACCACGACGGCAACTGTGACCCCTACGTGGCCGACGTCGTTCGCCATCGGTGGATCGGCGGCAAGTTGCGGTTGACGGTGTTGGACGGTGGCAGGGCACAGTATCGAGGTGGCCCTGCCTTCGCCAATCGCGGGGTGTTCGATCTCGGGCTGGTGGCGGCCTCCGCCGATCCGGTGGCCGCGGACGCCTGGGCGTGGCGCATGATTGAGGAAGAACGGGCCCGGCGCGCTCTGGGCACCTTGGCGGACGAGAAACGGGCGCCCCGGTTCATTCAGACGGCTGCCGCCTACGGCCTGGGTGTCGGCGATGTCAAGGCGCTCGAGGTGGTGTCCGGATGAGCCTCAACCGAAGGGACGCGTTGGGTCTTTGCGCCGGGATGGCTGCGGGGTGTCTGCTGCCGCGTGCGGCGCGAGGCGCCAAGCCTACGGTGGGGGAGCCGGTGGATCTCCAGGATCTGCCGGCGCGGGAAGCCTCCTGGTACACCAAGCTCGAGCACCTCAAGGTCGAGTGCGGCCTGTGTCCTCAAGAGTGCATCGTTGCCGACGCCGAGCGGGGCACCTGCGGCGTCCGTGAGAACCGGGCCGGAACCTACTACACGCTGGTTCATGGACTGGCGTGTTCAGTTCATGTCGACCCGGTGGAAAAGAAGCCGTTCTTTCACGTCCTGCCCGGCGAGAAGGCTCTGTCCTATGCGACCGCCGGGTGCAACGTCGTGTGCAAATTCTGTCAGAACTGGGAAATTTCCCAGTTTCGGCCGGAACAGGTGGCGTCGTGGTACCTCCCCCCGGAGGCCCTGGTTCGAGTGGCTCGCCAACAAGGGGCAACCATGACGGCGGCGACATACTCCGAGCCGACGGTTTTTTGGGAATATGTGCGGGACGCCGCCGTGGCCGCGCGGAAGGCGGGCCTTCGGCCCCTGGTCGTCAGCAACGGCTACATCAAACCCGAGCCCCTGCGAGAGGTCCTTCCGTTGCTCGAGGCCTACAAGGTCGACCTCAAGGCGATGACCGAGCAGTTCTACGTCGAGCAGGTCCGCGGCCATCTCAAACCGGTGCTTGAGGTCCTGGAAATCATCAAAAAGGCCGGGACCTGGCTGGAGATCGTCGTCCTGCTGATTCCGGGGCTCAACGACTCCGAAGCCGAGGCCGTTCGGCTTGCTCGGTGGGTCAAGACCCATTTGGGGCCGGACGTGCCGGTGCACTTCACGCGCTTCCACCCGACCTACCTGCTGAAAAACCTGCCCCCGACGCCGGTGGCCACCCTGGAACGCGCCTGGAGGGCCGCCAAGGCGGAGGGTCTCCACTTCGTCTACCTGGGCAATGTTCCGGGCCATCCAGGAGAGCACACCGTTTGCCCCGGATGTGGTCAGGTCGTCATTCACCGGGTCGGTTTCAGCGTACTCAAGAATCGACTCAAGCACGGCGCCTGCCCGGACTGCGGCAGGAAGATCCCGGGCGTCTGGGAGTGAAAGCACAGCGATCCATCAATCCGTGGCGATTCGCTCCAGTTGCAGCAGAGGCCGGTCGAGGCTTTCGGGGCTGGAGAGGTCGATAACGGCCTCGAACCACCAATTGTCGTTGCCTTCGGGGTCGAAGAGGCGCTGAAGGACCTTCCATCGCCGCTCGGATTCGCGGGTGAAGATCGTCGTGTCGGCCATCCGTGTTTGGTGGTCGAAACGCAGGCTCTCGTAGCGCTCGAAGTAGGGCGCCATGGCCTTTTCGAGGCCTTCGGCGGTCCAGGGTTCGGCACTCGGTGGGGCGCTGATGCCGCCGGCGCCCTCTTCCCAGTCCCCATTTGCCAGAGCCCGGACCAACTGGCGGCACTCGGCCCTGACGCGGCTGAAGAGGCTCTTCTGATTCTCGACCAGCTCCTCCAGGGCCAACAACCGGTGGGTCTCGTGCTCGGTCAATCCCTTCAGGTGCATTTCTGGATGGCGGAGGCCTTCCCACTCCTCGATCAGCGAGGTGTCGATGCGCTCGATCACCGAACGCAGCCACCCGATAACGTCCCACACGGCATCGGTCTTGGCCTGGTCCGGGATGTTCTGGTCCAGGGTCTTGTAGACCTGGGAGAGGTAGCGCAGGAGGATGCCTTCCGAGCGCTGAAGGGCGTAGCGCCGGGTGTACTCGCCAAAGCTCAACCACTCTTCCAACATCTCGCGGGCGATGGACTTGGGCGCCACCAGATCGCCGCCGACCCACGGGTGATCGCCCCGGAACCGCTCGTAAATCGCCAGCAGGTACTCCCGGCAGGGCTGTGGGTTGGTGACCTCGTCCAGTCGGTTCATCCGTTCTTCGTAAGGAACGCCCTCGGCCTTGAGTCTGGTGATCAGTTCAGTTTTTGCCTTGCTGACCTGGGCGCGGATCAGGACGGTGGGGTCTTCCAGCACAGACTCGACTGCGGACAAGAGGTCCAGGGCGTGGTCCTCACCCTCCGGGTCCAGCCCGCCTATCGCTTCGACGAGGAAGAGCGACAGGTTGTGAAAGAGCGAGAAATCCACCTGCAAATCCTCGTCGGGGATGACCCAGAGATAGGAACCGGCGGTATCCCGAACCATGCGGATAATACCCAGCCGGTAGAGGGAACGAACTAATTCTGCCGCTCGCTGGATCAGACGTTTCTTGCTTTCGGGGTCCTCGTGGCAGTCGGCGATCAGTCGGCGGATGGCGACGAAGTTTCGGGAGTCGGGGTCGTTGCTGTCGGCGTCGCGTTGGATCAGGTCGAGCACCATGCCGTTGGTCAGCCGGAAGCGTGAGCGCAGGGCCTCGGGCGGTGAGTGGATCATGCGATTGAGCGTTTCCTCTGTCCAGGAGACGTCGCCGTCCCGCCGAGGTCGCTGGGGTTTCTTCTTGGTCTTTTTGCCGGCCGTGGCCTTGCGCTGGGCGATACGCTTGGCGATCGCGTCTTCAGGCGCCTGCGCGACGACCCAGCCCTGGTCGTCGAAACCTTTGCGGCCGGCGCGTCCTGCGATCTGCTGGAAGTCCCGGACCTTGAGGTGGCCGACCTTCTGGCCGTCGAATTTGGCAAGTTTCGTGAAAAGCACGGTGCGGATGGGAATGTTGACGCCGACGCCGAGGGTGTCGGTGCCTGAGACCACTTTGAGCATGCCCTTCTGGGCCAGTTGTTCGACCTGGAGCCGGTATTTTGGCAAGAGCCCCGCATGGTGGACGCCGATGCCGAAGCCCAGGAAACGCTTGAACTCGCGGCCGTAGGGTGTGTCGAAGCGGACGCCGATCAGCGCCTCTCGGATGGCCTCGCGTTCCTTGCGGCTTGTCAGGCCCATCGAGGTCAAACCCTGGGCCAGTTCGGCGCAGTCGTTGCGGGTGAAGTTGACGATGTAGACCGGCGTCTGGTCGTTGGCCCCCAGTTTCTCGACCGTTTCGTGCAGCGGCGTCTCGCGGTATGAGAAATCCAGCGGGACAGGTCGATCGACCGATGTGACGTGGGCAACCTCGACGCCTGAGCGCTTTTCGATGTGGCGTGTTATCGGCGTGACGTCGCCCAGGGTGGCCGACATCAGCAAGAAACGGGTCGAGGGCAGGGTGATCAAAGGGACCTGCCAGGCCCAGCCGCGGTCGCGGTCGGCGTAGTAGTGGAATTCGTCCATGACGACGTACGGCGCTTCGAGGTCCTCTCCCTGCCGCAGGGCCATGTTGGCCAAGACCTCGGCGGTGCAGCAGACAACGGTGGCATCGGGGTTGATCGAGGCGTCTCCGGTCTTCATGCCGACATTCTCGGGGCCCAAGACTTCGCACAGAGAAAAGAACTTCTCGCTGGCAAGGGCCTTGATCGGGGATGTGTAGAACGAGGTTCGGCCCTCGCAGAGACCCTTGAAGTGCAGCCCCAGGGCAACCAGGCTTTTGCCCGACCCGGTCGGTGTGCTCAAAACGACGTGGCGCCCGGACATCAACTCCAGCAGGGCCTCTTCCTGGGCTGGGTAGAGCTCAAAACCTGAATCGGCAGCCCATCCCAGGAAAAGGTCAAGAATTTCGTCGGTATCGGATGTGCCGCCGGACGGGACGCGTTCGCCGAGAGTTTGCATTGGGGAATGATACCTGGATACTGGAAACTGGGAATTTCGAATCCCTAGG
>JAUWTC010000131.1 GCA_030609785.1 Holophagae bacterium | reverse complement strand
TGGTTTGGGGAGGTTGGATCACCGGTGGTCCGACCAATACCGGCGGTATCTACTCGCCGGCCTCCAACGAGTGGACGGCAATATCGACCGCCGCCGCGCCCGAAGCCCGATACAGCCATCGGGCGGTGTGGGCTAACGACTCGATGATCGTGTGGGGCGGTCTGAACGGCGCCAACACCGAGCTTGATTCCGGTGGAAGGTACTTCCCTGACTGGCCCGGGATCTTCATAGACGGGTTCGAATCCGGGGACCTGTCTGCCTGGTCCGCGTCGGCACCCTAACCTGCACCACCTGGCGGCAGGCGAGAACGGATCGACATCGCTCTGTTGGGTTCCGGCCGGGACCCTCAATCCCAGCCGGAAGTATCTCCGGTTTCAAAGCCGTTGCTGAAGATTCCGCTGCCACCGGTAACCTTGATGGTGACCAAGCCCAGGTTGGAATCCTCCTTGCCGTCCCAGGCCGCGATCGTGAAGTCGTCAACGCCGGAGAAGATCGAGACAGAGGAAATATCACTCGGCTTGTGTGCGTTCTCAATATGGAAGAATGATTCTGAAAGGGGAGACATCATGCCGAAAATCAACCGTTACATCGACATCGATACCGTAGAGCGAGAGGCCAAGAAGGACTACATCGACCGCCACTCGCCGTTCATTCACTGTGGAGACTCGGCCGCCGCCGGCGAGAAATTCGCCGTCACCGTCAAGGTCGGCAACGAGTACGACCACCCGGACGACTTCGACCACTTCATCAACAACGTCGCGCTCTACAACGGCGAGACCCTGCTGGGCCGTGCCGATTTCCCGCCGGGAACCCTGGGAAACCAGAAGAGCCAGGTCGAGGTTGTCTTCAACATCATCCCGACAAAGAAGCTCAAACTGGTAGCCCACGCCTACTGCACCAAGCACGGCCTGTGGGAGAGCGATCCAAAAGAGGTTGCGGTCGTGTAGGAGCTATCGGCTGTCAGCCGTGAGTCTGCACATTACCTTTTGAGCAGCCAAACCGGGTGGAAAATCCACCCGGTTTTTTGCGTCACTTTCGGGAAAACTACCGTCCGGCGTGCCAAAGGAAACCCAAAGGAGTACACTGTGCGGACGCCTCTTGGCGCCACCTTTGCGGTGGCCCGCATATCCCACCGGGCTGTGTCGCGAGGCGGGGATGGAGACCACAATGAAAAGTCACGAAATACGCGCCCGTGCGGTCGAGCGCTGCCGCGAGAAGCGCATCCTGATTCCGACCCTGGCTCAGCAGAAAGATCCCTCACTGATCCCCGAGGCTGTCACTCGACGAATGCCCGACATCGATATCCAGGATGTCGATCCCCTCAATCTCTTCCGCATCACCTGGTACAACGACCCCACGAGCCACGGTTTCGGCAAGGTCAACGCCTTCGAATTGCCGCCGGAACTGACGGGGGTCGAGACCCGCATCGTCGGTCTGATCGGCCGTCACTTTCCCACCGGCACCCACAAGGTCGGAGCGGCCTTCGGGTGCCTCGTGCCCCGCCTGGTGCACGGCGAATTCGACCCCATCGACCAGGTCGCGGTCTGGCCCTCCACCGGGAACTACTGCCGTGGCGGCGCCTTTGACAGCGCCCTCCTGGGGTGTCATGCGGTGGCGATCCTCCCCGAAGAAATGAGTCAGGAGCGATTCCGCTGGCTCGAAAACATCGGCGCCGAGGTCTTCGCCACTCCAGGTTGCGAGTCCAACGTCAAGGAGATTTTCGACAAGTGCTGGGACCTGCGCGCCACCCGGCCTGAGGCGGTGATCTTCAATCAGTTCGACGAATTCGGGAACTACCTCTGGCACTGGTCCGTCACCGGCGCCGCCGTCGAGGACTGGCTCGGACAACATGCCGGGCCCAACGGACGCCTGGCCGGCTGGGTCGGAGCGACGGGATCGGGCGGAACCCTGGCCGCGGGCGACTACCTCAAGGGCCGCTTCCCGGGAGTGACCATCACCGCGGCCGAAGCCCTCCAATGCCCGACACTCCTGGCCTGCGGCTTTGGCGGCCACCGCATTGAGGGCATCGGCGACAAGCATGTCCCCTGGATCCACAACGTGCGCACGACCGACGTCGTCACCGCGATCGACGACGAGGCCACGATGCGCCTGATGCGGCTGTTCAACGAAGAGGTCGGACGGGATCTCCTTGCCGACCGAGGCGTCTCGGACGCCGTGATCGGCCGGCTGGATGACCTGGGTATTTCCTCCATTTGCAATTTACTGGCCGCCATCAAGACCGCGAAATACTACGACCTCGGCCCCGACGACATCCTGGTCACCTCGTTCACCGACTCGGTCGAAATGTACCGGACCCGCCTCGACGAAATGAACGAAGCGCATGGCGCCTATACGGCCACCGATGCGGCGATCGACTTTGAACGGCGACTTCTGGGCGCGACCACCGATCACCTGAGGGAACTGACCTACCGTGATCGTCGGGCCATCCACAACTTCAAATACTTCACCTGGGTCGAACAGCAGGGACGGTCCGTCGAAGAACTGGAAGAGCTGTGGAATCCGTCATTTTGGACCAATCTGACCGACGGGGTCCCCGAGTGGGACGAGGCGATCAATAAATTCAACGCAGACACCGGGGTGTTGGACCTTCTGGACCAAGGAAAAGGCACGTAACACAAGTGAAACACAGAGACACAGAGAGCACAGAGGAACACAGAGGGGCGCTCGTCAAACCTGACGGCACGCTTCGCGTGCCTTCCGGAGGAAACCCAATCCGAACCGATCGCAAGCGCTCGGATTCGGCCCGGATTCCCTCCGGGCCGCGGGCAGGAGCCCGCGACGATCAGGTTGCAGTCGCTCTCCAGAGGAGTATCGGGGAGTCTTAGTGAGTATTTCGCCGACTCCGATCCCTGATCACCTCAACCGGATATCCGGGGAGATCGTGGATGCTGCCATTAAGGTTCACATTCATCTCGGGCCTGGGCTTCTCGAAAACGTGTATGAGGTCTGTTTGGCGTATGAACTGGAGAAACGAGGCCACAGGGTTGAACGCCAGGTTCAGCTGGGTGTGAATTACGATGGCCTCGGCCTTGACGTTGGATTCAAACTCGATCTGCTAGTTGACTCCGAGGTCATCGTCGAACTCAAGGCGGTCGAAGTCCTTCTTCCCATCCACACTGCCCAGATCTTGACATACCTCAAACTAAGTAACTGTCGCCTGGGACTGCTGATCAATTTCAATGTTCCCCGCCTCAAGGACGGCATCACGAGGTTCGTTCGGTGACCCCCGGAATCGTCATCCTCGGAGGAGCACCTCGGACCAAAGCGGGACCCGAACGCTGCGGTCGACAGACCGCGGCCGGCGAACGGGATCGCACGTCCGAGACGCTCGCGTCGAGGACGAAGGTCCGGGTCGCCGAAGCACGCCCCGCGTGCGTTCGGGTTCGTCCCGTCGGCCCGAAGGAGTGGCTCCTCTGTGTCCTTCTGTGCTCTCTGTGTTTTACTAATTGATATCGTTGGAGTAACTCTATGAATGAAAATGGAAAACAGGCTCTCGAGGCCGCACAACTGATTGAACGAGATATCGTCAGCTTCCTTCGCCGCATGATTGCCATTCCGGCGGAGAGTCTGCAGGAGAAAGAACGCTGCGAGCTGGTCAAGGCCGAATTCGAGAAACTGGGTTTCGACGAGGTCTTCTTCGACGGTCTGGGCACGGTCGTCGCCCGTATCGGCAATGGCCCATTCAAGATCCTGATGGACGGCCACATCGACTGTGTCGGCGTCGGCGATCCGGCCTCATGGGACTATGACCCCTTCGATGGTAAGGAAGAGAACGGTGAGGTTTGGGGTCGGGGCGCAGTGGACGAACTGCCAGCCATCGCCGCCATGGCCTACGGCGCCCGACTCCTGATGGACCGCGGTTGGCCTGAAGGGGTCACGCTCTATCTGTCCGCCTCGGTGATGGAGGAGGACTGCGACGGCCACTGCATGCTCCACTTGATCGAAAAAGAAGGCATCAAGCCCGACGTCGTCATCCTGGGAGAGCCGACCGATTTGGATATCTACCGCGGTCACCGGGGTCGGATGGAAGCGACGATCACGACGCGGGGCCGCTCGGCCCACGGCGCCCACGCCCACCACGGTGTCAATGCCCTCTACAAGATGGCGCCGATCATCCTGGATGTGGAGAAACTCAACGAAAACCTCGGCTACGATGAGTTCCTGGGGTCCGGCTCGATCATCGTCTCCCACATCTCAGTCGACACGCCGTCCCTCAACGCCGTGCCCGACCGCGCCACGATCACCCTGGACCGCCGCATGACGGTCGGTGAGACGGTCGAAACCGTGCTCGCAGAGCTTCGAGCCTTGCCCCATCTGGGCGACGCCGAGGTCGAACTGCTCCACTACGACGAGACCAGCTGGACCGGCGCCCAGGCCACCCAGGAGAAGTACTTCCCCACCTGGGTGCTGGACGAGGATCACCCGCTGGTGCAGGGCGCTGCCGACGCCGCAGCCGCGGTGCTCGATACACCACCGGCGATCTCCCGCTGGCATTTTTCGACCAACGGCGTCGCCACCATGGGCCGCCTGGGCATCCCGTCGATCGGCTTCGCCCCCGGCCTCGAGGAACTGGCCCACACGACCCAAGAACACGTCAAGGTCGAGGATCTCGTCAAAGCAACCGCTGTGTATAGCTTGATGCCGGAATTTCTTCTCAAATGAACCCCCCTTTCCTTTTTTTCGGGATGGATTTTCCTGCGTCGTTGCCCGGGAAAATGGAGATGGTCGAAGGAAAACCCAACCCGAAAAAAGGACTGCTTGAAAGGAAGAAAGATGCAAACGAAGCTTAAGGGCAAAGATTTCATCACGACCCAGGACTGGACGGTCGAGGAGATCGAGACGATCATTTCCCTCGCCGAGGAACTCAAGTTGGCCAAGGCCACCGGACGCAAGACGCCGTGGCTCGATGCCAAGACGCTCTACATGATCTTCTTCGACTCGTCGACGAGGACCCGAAACTCATTCGAGACCGGCATCACACAGCTCGGCGGCCACGGAATTTTCCTTTCGCCGGACAAGATGCAGATCTCCCACGGCGAGAATGCCCGTGACACCGCCAACGTCTTGTCCCGCTACGGTGATGCGATCGCCATCCGCCACTGCGCCCTCAACGAGGGCAACCCCTACATCCGTGAGGTTGCCGAGCACGCCGACATCCCGGTGATCTCGATGCAATGCGACGTCTACCACCCTTGCCAGATCCTGGCGGACTACCTGACGATCAAGGAGAAGTTCTCCGGCCGGACCAAGGGGCTCAAACTGGGTGTCGCCTGGACCTCGGCGCCAAATTATGTGCGGCCGCTGTCGGTGCCGCAGAGCCTGATCCTGATGATGCCCCGCATGGGCATCGACGTCACCCTGGCCTATCCGCCTGAGTTCAAGCTGATGCCCGAGATCGAGGAACAGGCCCGTGCCAACGCCAGGATCGCCGGGTCGTCGTTCGAGATCACTGACAACTTCGAAGACGCCTTTGAAGACGCAGATATGGTCATTCCAAAGTCGTGGGGTCCCTTGATGACCACGACCGACACGCCCGAGGGCCTCGGTCTGATCGAGAAATACCCCTCGTGGCGCTGTGATGCCGAGAAGATGGCCCTGGCCAAGGACCACTGCCTCTACATGCACCCCCTTCCCGCCGACCGCGGCCGCGAGGTGACCAACGAGGTGATCGACGGACCCAACTCCGTCGTCTACGATGAAGCCGAAAACCGACTCCATGTGCAGAAGGCGCTGATGGCCTTGACGATGTGATGAAAGTTCAACGCTCAACGTTGGACGTTCATTCCCGATTTGATTGCGGCCAAGGCGCCACGCTGTGTTCTCTGTGTCTCTGTGGTGAAATGCGCTTTGACGGAGGTCTCCATGGCCGGGTTTGAACTACGATGCAGTGAGTGTGGGGCGGTCTTCTCGGAGGACCCCAAACTTCTGGTATGCCCGGAGTGCTCCAAACATCAGGCCCAGGGCGAGTCGATTCGTGGCGTGCTCGAGGTGGAGATCTTCGATCCTCCTTTCCCGTGGCCCGACGATTCTCTCGACAGCTCGCAGTTCCTGCACAGGGTTCTTCCGCTCGGTGATCCGAGCCACTTGGCGCCACTGCCCGTCGGCAACACGCCCCTGCTCGAGGTTCCACGCCTCCGGAGAGAACTCGGAATGCAGCGCCTGTGGCTCAAGGATGACAGCCGCAACCCCTCAGGCTCAACCAAGGACCGAGCCTCCCTCCTGGTCGCCGCCAAGGCTGCAGAGTACGGATTCGAAACGATCGCCACCGCCTCGACCGGCAACGCCGCGACTGCCCTGGCCGCCGTCTGCGCCGCCTCGGGGCAACGGGCTGTCGTGCTGGTCCCTGCCGGAGCGCCCCCGGCCAAGTTGACCCAGATGCTGGCCTACGGCGCCGAGGTCGTGCCGGTCGACGGATCCTACGACGACGCCTTCGAACTCTGCATGGAGGCCTGCGGCGAATTCGGGTGGTACAACCGCAACACCGCGCTCAATCCCTTCACCCTGGAGGGCAAGAAGACCCTGGCCCTGGAGATCGCCCGTCAGCTGGGCCCCGAAACACCGGACGCCGTCATCGTACCGACCGGAGACGGCGTCATCCTGGGCGGCGTCGCCAAGGCGTTTGCCGACCTGGTCGCCTGGGGCCTGATGGACCGCGTACCGCGTTTGATCACCGTACAGCCCCAAGGCGCCTCGGCCCTCGTTTCAGCGCTGGCCGACGGCGCCGAGGACGTCACCCCTGTCCCAGGCGCCGCCAGTATCGCCGACTCCCTGGTCGTCGAAGCGCCTCGCAACGCACGCCTGGCCCTCCGCAGAATCCGGGAGTCCGGAGGCGGAGGCGTTGCCGTATCCGATGAGGCCATCATTGGAGCGATCGCTCGATTGGCCCGCCTGACCGGAGTGTTTGCCGAACCGGCCGCCGCGGCTTCGCTCGCCGGGCTCGAAGCAGCCCTCACGGCCGGTCTGGTCGATAAACGAGAGCGGTTGGTCATGCTGATCACAGGAACCGGACTCAAGGACCGAGACGCCGCAGCCCAGGCCGTCACGATGCCCTCTGCGATTCCGCCAAATCTCA
>JAUWTC010000257.1 GCA_030609785.1 Holophagae bacterium | reverse complement strand
TCGAGAGGGCATCACCTTCACCGTCAAGCCCGGAGATGGGGCCTTCTACGGCCCGAAGATCGACTTTGATGTCCACGATGCCCTGGATCGAGCCTGGCAGCTGGCAACCATCCAACTGGATTTCCAGATGCCGGAGCGCTTCGATCTGGGATTTGTCGACTCCGATGGAGAGTCCAAGCGTCCGGTGATGATCCACCGTGCCATCCTGGGCTCACTCGAGCGGTTCTTCGGCGTCATGCTGGAGCATTTTGGAGGGGATCTGCCACCCTGGTTGGCGCCGGAGCAGATCCGGGTGCTGCCGATCACCGATGCCGTCATTGACTATGCCCAATCGGTAGTGGATGCGGCAAGGGCCCGAGGATTGAGGGCCGAGTTGGATGGGCGGTCTGAGAAGTTGGGCTACAAGATCCGCGAGGGCGAGGCCATGAAGGTGCCGTACCTGCTGGTCATTGGGGGCCGGGAAGCCGAAAACGGCACGGTGTCCTTGCGCCTGCGTCATCGTCGCGACGAGGGTGTCCATGCCTTGGACGCCGTGCTCGATCGTGTAGAAGAAAAAATTGAAACCCGTTCTTTAGAACTATGACAAGGAGAGAACCATGCCAAAACTGAAAACCCACCGAGGCTTGGCCAAGCGGGTCAAAAAAACCGCCAACGGCAAATTCAAACGCCACCACGCCTACACATCCCACATCCTGGCGAAGAAAAGCCGGAAGAGGAAACGCAAACTGCGGGGCTCGGCGGTGGTCAAGCCCTGTGACGCGAAAATCTTCGCACTGATGTTGCACGGCTGAGGAGACGACATGCGCGTAAAAAGAGGTACAGTTCGTAAAGATCGCAGAAAGAAAATCCTCAATCTGGCCGAAGGCTATTGGGGCGGCAAAAGCCGTCTGCACCGGACGGCCAAAATCCAGGTCGAAAAGTCCCTGCAGTACGCCTACAGGGATCGGAAGCAGCGCAAGCGCCATTTCCGAAGCCTTTGGATCACCCGGATCAACGCGGCGGCTCGGCTCAACGGTATGAGCTATTCGACCTTCATTTGCGGCCTGAAGAATGCCGGATGTGAATTGGACCGGAAGGTCCTTGCGGATCTCGCCGTGCGTGACCCGCAGGCGTTCGGCCAGCTGGTCGAACTGGCCAAGCCGAAAAACTGACGCCGTGGGCGTTGCACGGCTCGACGAGGTGCGGGCCGCCTTCCTGGCGGACATCGAGTCCGCGGGGGGCGACTTGGAGGCTGTGGAGAAAATCCGGGTCCGGTATGCGGGCCGTCGTTCAGGTCTTCTTCTGGATTTGACGGCTGCTCTGCGAGAGCTTCCCAACGAGGAGAAGCGAGACTACGGGCGTGCTCTCAACGAACTCAAGAAGCTTGTGGCCGACCAACTCGAGGCTGCCAAGGACGGCGCCTGCCGAGGTCGAGCCGCGGGTCCGCAGGTCGATGTCACGCTCCCCGGGCTGACCCTGCCCAAGGGGGCCCAGCATCCGGTGCACCTGGTGCGGCAGCGCATCGAGGAGATCTTCCTCCGGATGGGTTACGACGTCGAGGACGGTCCCGAGATCGAGGATGACCGGCACAACTTCGAGGCGTTGAACATCCCGCCGGATCACCCGGCCCGGGATGATCAGGACACGTTCTACGTGTCGGGTGGGCGCCTGTTGAGGACGCACACATCCCCAGTCCAGGCGCGGGTCATGGAGCAGCGAAAGCCGCCGATCCGGATCATCGTTCCCGGCAAGGTCTATCGTCGCGATTCCGACCTCAGGCACTCGCCGATGTTCCATCAGATCGAGGGTCTGTTGGTTGACGAGGGTGTCACTTTCGGCAACCTCAAGGCCACGCTGGAGACTTTCCTGCACGCACTGTTCTCTGAACATGGAGTCGATGTGCGGTTTAGGCCCAGCTACTTTCCCTTCACCGAGCCCTCGGCCGAGGTCGACATCACCTGTATTTTCTGCGGGGGTTCCGGTTGCGGGGTCTGTTCCCGTTCGGGCTGGATCGAGATCCTGGGCTCGGGCATGGTTGATCCGCGGGTCTTCGAGGGTGTCGGCGTCGATGCCGACCGCTACACCGGTTTTGCCTTCGGTCTCGGCCTCGACCGTGTGGCCATGTTGTTGTACGGCATTCCCGATTTGCGGCAGCTCTTCGTGGGCTACCAGAGACTGACGAGGCAGTTCGCATGAGGTTTGATCTCGAGTGGATGCGGCAACACATTGAGGGCGACACCGATGCCGACACGCTGTCCGAGGCCCTGACTCACTGCGGTTTCCTGGTCGAAACGCGCGACCCGTCGGGAGATTCGGAGATCTGGGATGTCGAGGCGACGACCAATCGACCCGATGTCATGTGCCACCGTGGTCTGGCCCGGGAAGCGGCCCTGGCTGTCGGAGCCCGGCTCGAGGCACTGGACACGACGGTCGAGGAAAGCGGCGAGCCGTCGGAGGGCCTTGCCTCCATCGAAATCCGGGATCCTGATCTGTGTTCCCGGTATGTCGGGCGGGTCCTGAGGGGCGTACGACTGGTTGAGTCACCGGAATGGCTCAAAGAACGGCTCGAGCGGTGTGGCGTCCGTCCGATCAATGCCGTCGTTGATGCCACCAACTATGTTTTGCTGGAAACCGGCCAGCCTCTGCATGCCTTCGACCTCGACCGCCTTGAGGGCCGCACGATCGTCGTTCGCCGGGCCGAAAAGGGCGAGGTCCTGACGACCCTGGATGGCGAGGACCGAAAGCTGGAATCCAACGACCTGGTGATCGCCGACCGGAATCGGCCGGTAGCCCTTGCCGGAGTGATGGGCGGCACGGACTCGGAGATCGGTGAAGAAACGACGGACGTCTTGTTGGAGAGTGCCCACTTCGAGGCCCTGGCCGTCCGCCGGACCGCTCGACGGTTGGGTATGCACACCGAGGCGTCCCACAGATTCGAGCGGGGTGCGGATCCCGAAATGACGCCGGTTGCTGTAGATTTGGCCGCCCGGTTGATCGCTCAGCTGACCGGAGCGACGGTATGCCCGGGGCGCATCGACGTTCGGCCGCGCCCGTGGCAGGCCCAAGAGATGACTTTCAGTGTTTCGGGCGTGTCCCGATTTGCCGGCCTCGAGATCGACGGTGACGACATCGTGCGAATTCTCGAGGCCCTGGAGTTCAGGCCAAGCCGCGATGGTGACACTCTCACCTGCGTACCGCCCTCCTTCCGAGGTGACATTGAACGTGTGTCCGATCTGTACGAAGAGGTCATTCGGCACATAGGGTACGACGCTGTACCCGCAGTACTCCCCACTTTGCGGACGCCGCCCGGGCGGCGACATCCCAACTGGGAGCTGGTGGACCGGGGGCGGCGGGCGGCCGTCGGTTGTGGTTTGACCGAGGCCGTCACCTATGCGTTCATCGATCCACAGGTCGATGCCCGTCTGGAAAGCTGGCCCCTGAGTCCCGGCCCGTCGGTCCCTCTCAGCAATCCGCTTGCGGAAACTCAAGGGACGATGCGGCGGTCTTTGATTCCGGGGCTCCTTGCGGCGGCGCGAGAAAACCTCAACCAGGGAGAAGTCGATGTCGCTCTCTTCGAGGAGGGCCGGGTTTTTTCGAATCCCGAGGGCGACTGTTACGAGGAGCCGGAGCACCTGGCGGTGGTTCTGGCCGGCGGTGGGCTGGCCCTTCCCGGACGCGACGCGGTCGATTTCCTTGAGCTCAAGGGTGTCGTCGCGGCCTTGCTCCGTGACGTGACCTTCCCTGAGGTTGCCTGGCAACGAGGTGGGGGTCCGTGGCTGGACGAGACCGAGGGCGCCGTACTGGTTGATGGCGACCGGAGGATCGTCGGCATCGCCGGGCGCCTGGGCGACGACGAAGCCGGCCGGTGGGGATTCAAACAGCCGGTTTATGTCGCTGAGTTGATGCTCCAGGCGGCCGCAATCGAACCGGCCTTGCCGCGATTCGAGGCCTTGCCTCGATTCCCGGCAGTCTGGGTGGACATCACGGTCGAGCATGGGACCGACCTCTCCTATGCTGGTCTGGAAGCAGCAGTTCGAGAATTGTCCGATCGGTTGGTGACGTCGGTGTCGTTGGTGGGACGGTTCACGGGGAAGGCGCTTGGGCCGGGTCGGGTCCGAACGACCCTGCGCCTGGTCTATCGCCATCCTGAGAGGTCCATGACCCAAGAGGAAGTCAATGCCGCACAGGATCGCCTCAGAGCAGCCCTGGTTGAGCGGATTGACGTGACAATTTAAGAGGTGTTTCGATGGAATTGGTACTCAAGACTTTGCAAGAACGGATCGAACAGATGATCAAGGCTCACGAGAGCGCCAAGGCACGGGAAGCCGAGCTGAGCGGCACCGTCGAGGGGCTCGAGGCCACGATCAGCGATCTGAAAACCCGCCTGGAAGAGGGCGAAGGCCTCGCCGGTCGTGCCGAAGAACTCGAACAACAGAAGACCGAGTTCGCCGAACGGCTGGAAACGGTGATTTCGATGATTGACAAGGCTCTGGAATCGCAGTCTTCGTCGGACGAGGCGTGATCCATGCTCCCCCGGGGTGAGATCTGCTCTGTGTGGCCGGGATGGTCGGTCACGCAGCTACGCCCAAGAAACGGCTCTCCTTCCATCCCGGCCCGGCTTTGTTGCAGGGGGTGTCCTGGGGACTGACGCTGGTCAGTCTCTCGATGTGGTTGGCCGGATCGATCGTCGACACGGCCGTCGGTGGACAGCGACCGCGACCGTGAACCGCGTCAGTTGGCCGCGGCAGAGACGGTGAACAGCGCCAGGGGCAGCAAAACAGCGTCCGGGACAGTCAACAGCGACCGCGTCGGCGGCCGGGACCGCTGAGGGCAATGGGCGCCGATTCGGCGGGGTTGCACCCCCCCTTGATCGCTGGGGTATACTGGAACCTGG
>JAUWTC010000291.1 GCA_030609785.1 Holophagae bacterium | reverse complement strand
GATCCGGCGGTGGACGGCGACGGGCCTACGACTTTGTCCTCGTTTGAGATGCAGGGCGACACGGCCTGCACCGGCTTCATGGAACAGGACCCGGCAACCGGCAAAACCCCGGTCATCGGCATCGACGAGCCGGCGCCCGCGCCGGTGCTGCTCGGGGACCCGCCACAAGGCAGCACGCGGGACCAGCGCGACATGATTGAAACGATGCTGGGTCCCCAGACCAACCCGGTCTACTACTTTCCCAACCACGCGGACATCTACCTGCCGCAGGACAGGCTCGATTACATCCCGCTGACCGAGACCGTGTTTGCCTTCGGCCGGCGGCCCATCAAGGACACCATCAGCATGGCGGGCCAGTATTTCGGGCAGACCGTCACCACCTGGGATGACTATCTGGCAGACTGCCGGCAGAATTTCGTGATCCTGATCACCGACGGCCAGGAAACCTGCTCCAGCGATGCGGCCACCTGCGCCTTGGCAGCCACCTTGGGCAACGCGGGCCTCTCCATCTACGTCATCTACATCGGTTCGGAGGACGAGGACGCCCAGCTTCCGGATCTGTCTTCGGTGCAGTGCATCGCCGACAACTCCGGTGGTGACTGGTTTACGGCCAGCAGCGAGGAGGATCTGGTCGAGGCGTTGTTGTCGATCGGTCGCGCCATCGAAGAAAAGACCCGGGGCTTTTCGTCGCCGATGGTGCCGTCGGTCGAGGCGTCAACCAAACAGACGGCCTACCTTTCGACATTCACGCCATTTCAGGAACGCTCGGTTTGGCGGGGTCATCTGCGGGCCTATCCGATCAATCCGGTGACTGGTGTTGTTGGCAACCTCGACGAGGACACTGGGATACCCTCAGTGAGCGATGCTCTGTGGGACGCCGGTGATATTTTGTCTGCGCGTGATTTTGCCAGTCCGGACCCCCGCATGATGTATTACGGTCAGATGGTGGAGACTTCGGAGGGTTCAGGCATCTTTGTTCCCACTCGAAGGCTCTTTGCTTATCCCGGGTTTGACTCGGGGACCTTTGACCTCCGGAAAGAACTCTATGATCTGATCTGGCCTGAAATCCCTGACCCGGTGGATTATGATGCAGAGGATGAGATTGTTGACCGGGTTCCCCTCCGCAATACGATCGACTTCATTCGCGGAGAACGATTCGGAACCGATGCCGACGAGGGCGGAAATGACGTTCCGCTGCGGGATTCCGAATGGGACACCGACTTCGATCCTCCCGTGAGGATCTGGTCGTCCTCCTACCTGTGGTGCGGGGCAACGGGAGATGTTGATGGCGATGTAGGCAATCTTTGTGCAGAAGGATCGGAAATCAAGGGCATCGAGAAGCTGGGAGATATCTTCCACTCGGTGCCCCAGCGCATGTCCTCTCCCGCGTGTTTCGCATGTTATCTCTCGGATTATCAGGACTACCGTGGTTTTCTGGCGAACCATCGACAGCGCCGGACGGTAATGTTCGCCGGGTCCAACGACGGCGCGATGCATGCCTTTGAAGCCGGCTTGTGGGACCTGGACGGAGATCCCGACCTCGACCCGCCTGCCGAGCCTCAGACCGACGCCGGTACCGGCCGCGAACTCTTCGCCTGGGTGCCGTCTGCAGTGATGGACGAGTTTCCGGACTTGAGAACCGGTGTGGACCACCGCTTCACCGTTGACGGAACGGGGACCGTGGCGGACGTCTATGTGGACAGGGTGTATTCAGGCAATCCGGACGCGGCAGACCGCGAGTGGCGCACCCTCCTGATGTGGGGTCAACGCCGAGGGGGACGATCCTACGTCGCCCTTGACGTTACCCAGCCGGACACCTACACCCTCAGCGGCGGCTACTACAATACTGATCTCGGTGGTTCGGTTGCTTTTGTCACCGAGACTGTGACAGACATCGACGGCGATGTTCTCTACGAATGGGAAAGCCTGGATTCGTCAGGATTGTCCCCAGACAGCGGTCGTGATCCGATGTGTGCCGACGGCACTGATGGTGACTGCACAGGCGCCTGGCCGGCGTTTCGTTGGGAGTTTTTTGACACCCATGACGACGACGCCGATGGAGTATTCGAATTCAGTGACGAGGACGCCAACGGCGAGCCCGATCTCGGTTATACCTGGTCGAGGCCATTGGTTGCTTTCGTCCATGTGACGGATGGGGTAACGACGGAAGACCGCATGGTCGCATTTTTCGGAGGTGGATTCTCTGCAAATGGGGTCTATGCAGATGCCGATCAGATCACCGGAAACTGGATCTACGGCCTGGATATGGAAACAGGGGAGATCCTGCTCAAGCTGCAGGTCGACGGCATGGTGCCCGGCGGCGTTCAGGGCCTCGACATCGATCTTGACGGTTTCTTAGAGAAGCTCTTCTTCGCGACGACTGCGGGCAACGTCTACCGCATCGATTTCTCAACTGCCGGGACGATCGGTGCGACGGGCAGGGTGACCAACTGGGCGGTGGAGAAGATCTTCGACGCCGACGGCTACCAGCCCTTCTTCATGCGGCCTGCCCTGGTCCCGATCAGCTTCAACAACGACGGCACGGCCAATGTGGCGATTGCCATCGGTTCGGGGAATAGGGACGGCATCTTCGAGATCAACGCCTCGCCCCACCGGTTCTACGTCTTCAACGAGCCGACTGGCAGCCCCGTGACCGCGGTGACCGATACCGATCTCCAGGGCCTCGCCATCAGGTCGGCCGAACAGACGGAGAACTTCCTCCTCAGCGACACCGTCGACGGCTGGTACCTGGAGCTTTACGACTCTGAGGTTACCGACAACTGGGAGAAGGTCAATACCAACGCCCTGGTGCTTATGGACTATGTCATCTTCTCGACCTTCAACCCGGTCGAGGGTATTACGGTGGTCGACGGGGATACCCCCGACGATCCCGACACATGTGAACGCGGCGGAAGCGCCCGGACCTACGTCGTCGGCCTGGCCAACGCCAATCCACAACCGGGTAGGGAGCAGCGATTCGAGGACCTCGGTGACGATACGGCGATGGTCAGTGACCCGGTGGTCTATCTCGGCGCCGACGGCAAGATCCATGTGATCCAGGCGACGGACACTCTGGAACTGGAAGAGCCGATCGCCTCCTTCGACGCCCCGGTGCGTATGGTCAACTGGCGGGAGGAATAGATGAAACGCTCGCTTGTAACGCTTGCGGCGGTAGCCATCATCTGTGCGTGGGGCCTCGGTGTCGGGGCCGATGAGGCCCAGAATCTGGTGTTCTCGGACGGCGCCACGGTGGGGGTCGTCTCGATGACCCTCAATGGTTCGTGGGTCGAGGTCACTCTGCCCAACGGGGTGCTCCAGCGATACGAGGCCGAGTACATCGACCTCGAGGCCTCCGGCCTGGTAGAGAAGGCCGTCGAAACCGCCGAAGCGCCGGCCGAGCCGGCCCCTCCCAAGGGCAAATTCGCCGGCGCCATTGCCTCAGGCCCAGGCGATCCCGACGGCATCAAGATCACCGACCAGGATGTCGACCACGTCAAACCCGGCGCAGCGAAGGCCGAGGCGGAAATTGAGGCTGGAGACTCGGAGAAGGCCGGCCAAACGACCTCGTTGATGGTCTCAGACCTTCGGCGTGAGCAGGCTGGCCCCGTGATGAAGGTCTCCGGCAAGGTTTCCAACACCGGGGACACCGCCGTCACCGCCATCGCCATCACGGCCGTGGCCCAGACGGCCGAGGGAGAGTCGGCCGGCAAGGGGACCACGGGCCTGTCTCAGACCCTGGAACCCGGGGCGTCGGCCGAGTTTTCGATCGCCGTACCGGTTCAGGGTACGGCTTCGAATGTCCGGGTGACGGCGACCGCAGCCTTGAGCGAGTTCAAATTCGAAGAGGTTGCAGCACCTGAGAGCACCGAAGGAGAAGCCGAGGGAGAGTGATCTCGAGAAAAACGAGGTCAAAGGGTCGAAAGGTCAAAGAGTCGAAGAGGCTTATGATTTCGTAAGGGCAGCCCCCTGTGGCTGCCCTTTTCTTCAACTCACCTCGGCCCTGTAGCAATTCGTGGAACTGTGGCTCTCGAGCACCAATGCCGGCCGTCTTCCTCATTGCCACAGTTCCACGAATTGCTCTGGGAGAGCTTTGGATATCTTCTTCCCTTTTCCACGCCGCCTCTGTTACCGTCAACGGCTGAATGAAAAACACTTCCTACGAATTGATCGAACGTAAGGGTGGAGTCTCCGAGTTCCGCCTCTCCCACAATGGTTTGAGCGTACTGTTGGCGCCGACGGCGGTGGCGCCGGTCGCGACCCTCGGGGTTGTCTATCGCGTTGGCTCCAAGGACGAGGTCGCCGGCCACACCGGTGCGACCCACATGCTGGAACACCTGATGTTCAAGGGCACGGAGAGGTTCAACCGGGCTCGGGGCACCGAGATCGCCAGGGTGCTGCAGCGCATCGGCGCCAACTTCAATGCGACTACCTGGCTGGACCGGACCAACTACTACGCGACCGTGCCGCTCGAACACCTGGAGACGGCGGCGGACATCGAGGCCGATCGGATGCGGGGCGCCCTGGTCCGTGACGAGGACCTGGAAAAGGAACGCT
>JAUWTC010000099.1 GCA_030609785.1 Holophagae bacterium | reverse complement strand
GGGCCCCATTGCCATTGACGCGATGGGCGGAGACGGCGCGCCACAGGCCGCGATCTCCGGAGCTCGGGAGGCGGCCGAAGAGCTGGGCATCGACATCATTCTGGTCGGCCCGATCAAACGGATTCGCAAGGAGATGGGGCGGTTGCGACCCCTTCCCGGCGGCATCGAGTTGGTCGACGCTCCCGATGTTGTGGCGATGGATGACTCACCGTTGTCCGTGCTGCGGGAGAAACCGGATTCCTCACTGTCCGTGTGTGCCCGGCTGGTGCGGGACGGTCGTGCGGCGGCGATGGTGACTGCGGGCAATACCGGCGCGGCCTGGGTTGCGGCCAAGTCAAATCTCGGAATGATTGACGGCGTGGATCGGCCGGCCCTGGCGGTCGTGCTTCCCAAGGTCGAGGGTCGAACGCTCCTTCTGGATGTTGGGGCCAATGTCATGTGCAGGCCGGAGCACCTGGTGCAGTTCGCGGTGATGGGTTCCCTGTATTCTCAACATGTCCTCGGCGTCCGGAGTCCATCAGTCGGCCTGATGTCGGTCGGTCAGGAAGAGAACAAGGGCGGTCCCAGGGTGCGGGAACAATACCGCCGCCTGGCATCGGCCGGTATCCGGTTCAAGGGAGCTGTGGAGGGACGGGACGTGTTCTCGGGCGAAGTGGACGTCATCGTCACCGATGGATTCACGGGCAATGTCATCCTCAAGGTTGCCGAAGGCCTTGGAGAGATGGTGGTCTCCGTTTTGATGGAGGAGGCCCGTCAGTCCGCGGTGTACGGCGCCGGTCTTCTGATGGCCAAGGGCGCCTTCCGCAATCTCAAGAAAAAAGTCGATTATTCCGAGCACGGTGGGGCTCCATTGCTGGGCATCAAGGGTGCTTGCGTGGTGGCCCATGGGCGCTCGTCTTCGAGGGCCATTCGTAATGCGGCCCGGTCGGCGGGCGACTATGCGTCGAGTGGAATCATTCGTCGCATCGAGAGTACGGTTGCCAGATTTCCGGCCGGCAGGCCCTCAAAGGAGTGAAATTCAATGAATGATGGTTATCGGACGACCGCCCGAATCGCGGGCCTCGGTCGTTTCCTGCCTGAAAAAATTGTCACCAACCACGATCTCGAGAAAATCGTGGACACCAGTGACGAGTGGATTACCAGCCGCACGGGAATCAAGGAGCGACGTGTCGTTGCCGAGGGAGAGGGTCTCCTCGATTTGGTTGTGAGGGCCGGGAAGGCGGCCCTGGACGATGCCGGTGTCGAGGCAGAGGCCGTCGATCTTCTGATCGTAGCAACGGCGACGCCCGAGCAACCGATTCCCGCGACTTCGGCGATCGCTCAACCACAACTGGGTGTCGTCAACGCCGCCTGTTTTGATCTCTCGGCGGCCTGTTCGGGGTTCACCTACTCCTTGAACGTCGCACGCCAGTTCATTGCCACTGGAGCGGCGCACAACATTTTGGTCATCGGAGCGGAGTGTCTCACCCGATACACCGACTGGAGTGATCGCAAGACCTGTGTTCTCTTTGGAGATGGGGCCGGGGCCGCCCTGCTCCAGCCGGCTGATGCAGGCGAGGGCATTCTCCATATCGACTGGCGAACCGACGGGACGTTGGCCGATTTCATTTCGATGCCCGGAGGCGGCAGTCGCTTCCCCCCGAACAGTCGAGAGTCGATCGACCAGGGATTTCCGTTCATCAAGATGCGGGGCAACGAAACCTTCAAGGTGGCCGTACGAGCCATGACCGAGTTGAGTCTGGACCTGCTGAAGCGAGCGGGAGTCCAACCGGCCGACCTCGACCTTTTCATTCCCCACCAGGCCAATCAGCGCATCATCCAGGCGGTCGGCAAGAGGATGGGCCTCTCCGGTGAGCAGGTCTATTCCAACGTCCACCAGTTCGGCAACACGTCGGCCGCCTCGATTCCGATGGCGATGGTCGGCGCCGTTGAAGAGGGACGGCTCAAGCGGGGCGATCTCCTCATGTTGACCGCCTTCGGTGGGGGCCTGACCTGGGGCTCGGCCCTGATCAGGTTTTAGATAATGGGAAAAATTGCAGCACTCTTTCCCGGTCAGGGCAGCCAGGCCGTCGGTATGGGGCAGGACCTGGCCGATCGTTGGCCTGAGGCCGCCGAGGTCTTCACGGCGGTCGATCGCAGCCTGGACTTCGAACTGTCGTCCCTCTGTTGGGGAGGGCCGGAGGATCAACTGCGGCTGACCGAGAATACGCAGCCGGCCCTGCTGGCTCACTCCCTCGCCGCGTGGGCCGTCTTGGCCGGCGCCGGCTTGAAGGTCGAGGCCGTGGCCGGGCACAGCCTTGGAGAGTACTCGGCGATCGTTGCGGCCGGCGGACTCGGCGTGGCTGAAGCTTCGAGAACCGTGCGACAGAGAGGCCGGTTGATGCAAGAGGCGGTGCCGGTGGGCCAGGGGGCGATGGCGGCAATCCTGGGGCTGGACGACGAGATCGTGGTTGACATCTGTGCGGCAGAAACTGCCTCCGGCCATGAGGTCGTCGTTGCGGCCAATTTCAATTCTCCGGGGCAGATCGTCATCGCGGGGGCTGCCTCAGCTGTCGAACGAGCCTCGGCAACCTGCAAGGATCGTGGCGCGCGCCGCACGGTACCCCTTCCTGTCAGTGCCCCTTTCCACTCACCACTGATGGCGCCGGCCCGCGAAGGGTTGGCACCGACGCTGGAGGCCCTGACTTTCGAGGCGCTCGATGTACCGCTGTATCGCAACATCGACGCAGAGCCGGTCCAGGGCCCCTCGGCGGTCCGGGAGGGCCTGATCCGACAGGTCGATTCGCCGGTCCTGTGGTCCGAGACCGTTCGACGTCTCATTGCGGACGGGTTTGACACCTTTGTCGAGGTGGGGACCGGGCAGGTGCTCAGTGGGCTGGTGCGGCGGATCGACCGTAAGATGACGACCCATGCCGCGGGGACTGCGGAGGGCATTGATACAGTACTGACCGAGTTGGTCGGTTGAGGAGGAACGAGATGGGGCAATTTTCGGAGCAAATCGCTGTTGTGACCGGTGCGAGCCGGGGCATCGGCCGGGCGATCAGTGAGAAACTGGCGGCAGGCGGAGCGACCGTCATCTGCGCCGATGTGATGGACTGTGACGAAACCGTCGAGGCAATCACCGCTGCCGGCGGCAGGGCCGAAGGCATGGTGTTGAACGTCACCGACGGCGAGGCCGCCGAGGCGGTGATCCGGAGCATCACCGAGAAGCACGGTCGGATAGACATTCTGGTCAACAACGCGGGCATCACTCGGGACCAGCTTTTGATTCGGATGAAGCGGGAGGACTGGCGAAGTGTCCTGGAGATCAATCTCGACGGTGTGTTCAACGTCACCCAACCGGTAGCCAAGGTGATGATGCGCCAACGCTCGGGACGGGTGGTCAACATCGCATCGGTCGTCGGGTTGATGGGTAATGCCGGCCAGAGCAACTATTCCGCTTCCAAGGCCGGGCTGATCGGCATGACCAAGAGTCTCGCTCGGGAAATGGGGTCCCGGGGGGTGACAGTCAACGCGATTGCGCCGGGCTTCATCAGGACGCCGATGACGGAAAAGCTCAACGATGATCAGCGGGATGCTCTGCTGAAGAACCTGGCAGTTCAGCGGCTCGGTGAGCCCGAGGACATCGCCGAAGCGGTGGCGTTCTTGGTGGGACCGGGCGCCTCCTACATCACCGGCATCGTGGTGAACGTGTCCGGTGGGCTGTACATGTAGCATTGAGGGAAGGGCCGGTCTTTTTTTCGGGCCCGGACCTCGGACTGGGGCCCGTATTGGTATTTCAGAGATACCGATTTTCCTGTGGTGCCCCTGACCAATCCGAGCCCCACTCCGAGGTAGGGCGCTTCGCGCGGAAAAATTTTTGATCATTGTTGCGGCGGGCGTCTCGCCCGCCGTGCTGGCGGGAAGGCTGACGTCACTCCGAATAACGGAGCGGTAACGCGAACGAGCTCGAGTGAGGATGGGCAACTGGGTTTCTGGTCCGGAGAGGTTAAACTGGCATCATGACGGTTCTGGATTGGATTCTGGTCGTTCTTTGGGGTGGCGTCGCGTTGAGCGGCTTCTGGAAAGGCGCCGTCCGACTGGTCTTTGGCATCGGCGGACTGGTGGTCGGAATATGGTTGGCCATCGCCATCGGACAGGATCTCGGTAACGTGCTGGCCGGGCACATCGCTCCATCGTGGATCGCGGCCGCACTGGGCCGAGTACTCCCGGTCCTGGCTGCACTGCTGTTGTTCGGTCTGGCAGGCTGGGGCATTGACCGTACGCTCAAAGCAATGCGCCTGGGTTGGCTCAATCGGTTGCTGGGAGCGGGGCTTGCAGCCGTTGTCGGCGCAATCCTCCTGGGAGTGCTCTTGGTCTTGAGCCTGGGCATCTCCCCGGAATGGGCGGAGTTGTGTCAGGAGTCACTGTTATTCCCCTACTTCGTTGAGCTGTCGCAGTTGGTGTTTGGAGCTCGGTGACCGAGATGATCCGCCGGCGACTCGAAGACCACATTGTGGTCTGTGACGGGGCCATGGGCTCCGAACTGCTGGACCGCTTGCCCGCAGGCGCCTTGCTCGACCTTGCGCCCGTGGAGCACCCGCAGGAGGTGCTTGAGATACACCTGGCCTACCTCGAGGCCGGCGCCGAGCTGATCGAGACCTGTACTTTCGCCGCCTCCAGGCCACGCCTCGACCGCGATCGCGCCGGCGACAGGTTTGAAGAGATCAACTCGCAGGCGGTCAAGATCGCACGCGAGGCACGGGAAATTTCAGGTCGGGACGCACTGGTGGCGGGCTCTATCGGCCCGCTTGCAGGCGTCTTGGACCTCGACGAGCCCGAAGGCCCGGAATTGATCGCGGCCGCTCATCAAGAGCAGGCTTCGATCCTCGTCGGCCGTGGCGTCGACCTCTTGATCCTGGAAACCTTCTTCCGCACCGATGAACTCGAACTGGCCGTACAGGCCGTTCGCCGCGTCACTGATCTGCCCCTGATCGGCCTGCTGACCTTTGCCACCGAGCGACCGCCCCATCAGTACCGCGAGCAGGGCCGCATCCTCGACCGGCTGGCCGGCCTGGATCTGTTGGCGGTCGGCATCAACTGTTCACCCGGACCGATGGGCGCCATCGAGATTCTGCGGGCCAGTCGCCAGGACGCCATCCCGCTGGCCGCCATGCCCAATGCGGGAGTACTGCTGCGTCGCGACGCCCGTATCCTGATGCCGCCGGCCACTCCCTCGTATATGGCTCGCTTTGCACGCCAGGCAGTTGAGCAGGGGGTGGCCCTGATCGGCGGCTGTTGCGGCACCGGTCCGGACCACATCCGGGCCATTGCCGAGGCGGTTCGTGACCTCAAGCCGGTACGCCACGCTGCCGACCTGACGATCGAGGACAACGGCGGCGCCGTGCCGGTTGTCCCTCGACCGCCGCAGTCCACAATCGCTGCCAAGCTGGCCGCAGGTACTCCGGTGACCCTGGTACAGCTCGACCCGCCCAAGGGAACCTCGGCCGAAGCCGTGCTGCAGGCGGCCGACAAGTTGGCCGGACACTCTGAAGTCGACGGCGTTGACATCAATTCGAACCCATTAGCGCGCTTGCGCATGGATTCCTTGTCCCTGGCCCAGGAGGTGCAGCGCCGCACCGGGCTCGAGACAGTGCCCCACATCACGCCTCGTGACGCCAGCCTGATGGGCCTGCAGTCACAGCTGCTTGGGGCCTGGATGGGTGGAATCCGCAACGTTTTTGCGGTCAGCGGCGACCCCTCCCAACTCGGCGACTACCCGGGCGCGCACGATGTATACCACGTCAACATCTTTGAGTTGGTTCGTTCCCTGTCTCGCATGGCCGAGGGTTTTGACTGCGCCGGCAACCGTATCGGTGACCCGCCCTCCTTCCTGGTCGGTGTGGCGGTCAATCCCAACGTCGACGACCTCGAAAATGAACTCTCCCGCTTCCGGCGCAAGGTCGATGCCGGCGCTCATTTTGCCCTCACCCAGGTCATCTTCGACTGGGAGCCCTGGAAGCGCTTCCTCGACCTCTGCGGCGGTGCGCCGCCGATTCCGACCCTGGTCGCGGTGTGGCCCCTGCGATCCCTGAAGATGGCCCTCCGATTGCATCACGAGGTGCCCGGCATCTCGGTACCCGAGGATCTGCTGGCCGATCTCGAGGCGGCCGGGCCCGACGCCGCCAAGGTCGGCCGCGATCGGGCGGTTCAGATGTACCGACAGGCACCCGAGTACTGCGCCGGAACCTACATCATCGCGCCCTTCAAGAAGCCCGAGGACGTCATTCCGCTGATCGACGAGGCAAGGAGTCTGTAGGGCAAAGGCCGCCGGCGTGGTCGAGAAGATGAGTTTGCCGAGGCCTCTGCCCAACAGCCTCCTAGGGGTGGGGGTCCCTATTCGATCGCTCGATACAGCGTGTCCCTCAGGACCGGTGTTCTGCCGGCTTCCTGGATCAGGCCTTCCAGTCGTTCCCTGGCCAGGCCGGCGCCGGCGGCGCCCCCGGCGGCCTTGGTAATGCGCTCGTCGACGATGGTGCCGTCCAGATCGTCGGCACCGAACGCCAGGGCGACCTGGGCGATCTTCTCCCCCAACATGATCCAGTAGGCCTTGATGTGAGGGATGTTGTCCAGAATCAGGCGTGACGCGGCGATGGTCTGGAGGTCGAGGCGACCCCCGGTCGGCGGCAGGTGGTTGAGCGCTGTGTTCTCCGGATGGAAGGCCAGCGGAATGAAACACTGAAAACCGCCGGTTTCGTCCTGGAGTTCTCTGAGAGCCAGCAGGTGGTCGATCCGGTGGTGGGCCTCTTCAACGTGGCCGTAGAGCATCGTGCAGTTGGACTTGATCCCGTGGGTGTGGACTTCACGGGCGACCTCGAGCCACCGTGTTCCGTCGGTCTTGTGATCGCAGATCTGGGCTCGAACCTCGGCGTCAAAGATCTCGGCCCCCCCACCCGGGCAGGAATCCATTCCGGCGGCGGAAAGACGGTCGATGACCTCTCCCAGTTCGATTCTCGAAACCGATGCCAGGAAGTCCAACTCCACCATGGTCAGGGCCTTGAGGTGGATCCACGGGAATCGTTGTTTGAGGGTCCGAAGAAGGTCCTCGTAATAAACGACGCCGAGCTTTGGATGCAGGCCGCCGACGATGTGGAGTTCTGAAACCGTTTCGTCCACATCGCGCGCCACGGTTTCTACGGCTTCATCGACCGACCAGGTCCAGCCCTGGTCCTGATCCCGCCACGGTACGTAGAAGGCGCACAGGGCGCAGGAGGCCGCACAGACATTGGTGGGATTGAGGTGGCGGTTGATGTTGAAAAAAGTTTTGTCCCCGTGCAGGGTCTCACGGCGGAGATTGGCCAGTCGGCCGACGCCGAGCAGGTCGGGACTGGTGGTGACGACCAGGGCCTCATCGCGGTCGAGGCGCTCGTCGGCCAGGACTTTCTCGGCGATAGGGTTCAGCCGAGGATCGGTGAGCCTCAAAGTCTCCGCTGCCATCAGTTCCGCCGGTTACTTCAGTTGGAGGGACGACAGAAAGTCTGCATTGCTCTTGAATTCGCCGACTTTCTGCAGCAGCAGCTCCATCGCCGATGTGGGCGAGAGCGTCGAGAGCGCTCGTCGCATCAGGTACATCTTTTCGACCTGCTCCTTCGGATAGAGCTTCTCTTCCTTGCGGGTTCCCGACTGCGGGATGTTGATGCAGGGGAAGATCCGTTTTTCGAAGAGTTTTCGGTCGAGGACCAGCTCCATGTTGCCGGTGCCCTTGAACTCCTGGAAGATCACCTCGTCCATCCGTGAGCCGGTGTCGATCAGGCAGGTGGCCACCATGGTCAGGCTTCCGCCGT
>JAUWTC010000152.1 GCA_030609785.1 Holophagae bacterium | reverse complement strand
CACGCGGAGACGCTGGGGTTCGAGCAAGTACGGCACCTGGGACCGCGCGTTCAGGGGCCTGTACGATGCCCTCGGTGTTCGGTGGGCGCAGAAGCGATATCTCAAGTGGAGCCTTCGCGTGGACGACAGAGAGAGTTCTTGTAATAAAGGAACGATCTTGACCCGGGAGTAACACAAAGAGGATGAAAACAAAAAAGCCCCGCCGGAAGGCGGGGCTTGAGTTGTAAAAGGTCAGTCTTAGAAAGACCAGCCCAGATAGGCCCCGAGGATGCTGATCGAACCGTTGAGGTCCTCGAACAGAGTGACGTTGTCCTCGAAATCGCTGTAGCGGTAGTAGAAGTTCAGCCAGAAGTCATTGGTGAACTTGAAGTTGGCATCTGCAGTCACATCCAGTCGGCCTACGTCGATCATCGAGTACAGGTGGGACTGCGAGAAATCGAAGCTCATCGACGGGTGGGTCTCGACGTAATCAGGAGCGGGGAGCTCGAACGGGTCGAGTTCCTGCTCGGAGTCCGTCTGTGAGACGTTGATCCCGAGGTTGAATTTCTTGGACGGTGTGATCCGGATTCCGGCAACGATGGTGGAACTTTCGGTTTCTTGATGAAGCATGTCGCGTTGGAAGCCATCCTGGCCTCCCATCATGGTGCCTGCTCAACCATCAAAGACTGGGATGCAAACCGGTGCATCCAAGTCTGAGTTGGTCATCGCCCAGCCAACGTACCAGCTGAAGGTCTCGGTCGGGCCGGACCACAGGGTCAGCACGGCATTGTCGTTGGTTCGCGACCACTCGGTGAGGTCGCCTTCCCCATTGTCGCCGTCCCAATTCCTGTAGGTTCCGCTCAGGGTTGTCTTTGATCCGATTATCCAGGTGAAGCCAAGCTTCAACTCATCCCAGGACGACGGTGACGCCGTTGTTTCGGCAATGCGGGCTTCTTGGAACTCGTAGTACTGGTCGGTCACGTTCGGGTCCCAGGGATTGGAGCTGGAGCCTGAGACCAGGGTGGAGCATGCGCCGTCCATCAGCATGAAGGGGTTGGTGACCTCGGCATGCCTGTAATGGGCCCGGAGCTTGAAGCTCTTGGCCGGGCGGGATCTCCAGAAGACGCCCAAGATGTTCTTGGTCGTCTTGGTTTCGTTGGGGAGCACCTCGAAATGGTCACGATCCTTTATCGAATAATCCCAGGCGAAACGCAAGGTGCCGGCCTTCTTCGACATTCGGTAGCTGAGGTCCAGCTTCGATTCGAAGACGCTTCGGTCCATCACCGACAGTCGCATGTGGTCGAAGTTCCGACCGGTCCAGTCTTCGTAGGTCAGCCCTGCGTGCGGCCCTGCCGTGCCAACCCGGTCGTTGACATCGATCCAGACATCGTCGTTATCCAGTGAGTACGACCGGGCACGCCAACGGAGTCGAGTCTTAGAGCCCAAGGCCCGTGCGGCGTTGACCATAAAGCCCTTGTAGGTCGCCCGGTACCCAGTGTACTTGTTCTTGGAGTCCTGGAGCACGCCCCCGATGTTGATGGCGAAACCGCCGACACTGTTGAGGTTGAGGTCCAGGCGTCCGGTCGATTTTTCCTGGTTGGGCCAGAGGTCTGCAGGAACGACTCCGACATCGGAATCGTACTGCATCCGGTTGTCGAACACCGGTGACCTCAGTTCGGGATGCACGGCATCGTCGAACTGGGTTGTGACGTATTGCGGACTGTGACTCAAGGTGCGGTGGTTCCACGACCCGACCAGGCTGCCGCCCTTCCAACCGACGATCGCCTCGAACTTGGCGTCCCTGGTCCTCTCGTCGACCTTGTGGTCCTGAGATTTGATGTGGCAGCTGTCGCAGTGCGAGGTGGTGAAGGCCTGCTTGTGGCCGTTGCGCTTCTGGTCGCGGAATTCGACCGCAAGTGTCAGAGCCGACAGCATGTCGAACTGGAACTCGGTCCTGTGCTCGAAAAGCTCATAGTTGATGCCGTATTCCTGGAAGGGGTCGAAGTCCGTGTGAATCACAACCTTGCCGTTGAACGACGTCGCTTCCAGGTTCTCCATGTGGTCATGGATGTTGCGGTGCAAAAACTTGTTGTATGTGGTGTGCGAACGCACCATGCGGCCGAGGTCGAAGTCCAGGTGGCCGTTGTTGTCGTTCTTGTGGTTGAAATCGTAGCCAATCGACAGGGTGCCCCAGTCGTTGTGACTGTCGGCGAGGAACGCCAGAGTTGGCGATCCGTCATTGGGCTCGAATTCACTGACCTTGTCCGGGGATCCATCTTTCTCAGCGCCCCAGCCGCCCATTTGGAAGCCACCGGCGAAGTCCTGACTGAAATCCTCCCCCAGGGTTTCATCAAGAGTATCGGTGAGATCACCAGCGCCGGCCGACAGCGGCAAGGCCGCGAGGGCCACGATCAACAGCGTACGAAGTGCAAATTTCATGATCGTCCCTCCTTCCTCACCGCACCATTCCATGGCCACCGCCCGGCGTCGTCTGCGACGGCAGGTCGGTTCCATGGATCTGGGAGTGGCATTGGCTGCATTTTGAGGTATAGGCCAGGGTCATCCCGTCGGCGCCCCAGGGGTTTTCACGCTCGAATCCACCGACATCGATAGCCTCTTCGGGGCTGAGGAGACCGGCGTGGAAGTGCATCTCGTGGCATTGGTAGCAGAGCATCGGCTCACCGGCGGTCAAAAGAGCCTCGGCGACCGAACCGTGCGGCAGGTGGCACAGGCGGCAGTCTTCGACGACCGGCTCGTGCTCGAAGATGAAGGGGCCTTCTTTGGCCTGGTGGCAGGTGAAGCACAGATCGTTGACCCGGGTGTGGGTCCGGAGTTGTGCTTCGGTCGCCAGGTGGGGGTCATGGCAGTCGACGCAGGTCATTTTGCCCTCACGCACAGGGTGGTGATTGGGAAGTTCGAACTCGACGTAGACTTCCATGTGGCATGACTTGCAACTGTCGAGAGGGTTGTTGCGAGTGTGGATGTCGTGGCAATCCGTGCAGGCAAGACCTTCCATCGCGTGGGTCGAGGCTGCCCATTCGGTCTGGTTCTTGTTCTGGTGACAATCGGCACAGGCCTGCGTGTCTTCGCCCTCGCCAAAGGTGTTGATCAGGCTCGCGTCGCCTTCCTCCATGTGGGCCTCGCCATCTCCGTGGCATCCGGTACAACCGACGTCACGGCCGTAGACCTCGAAGCTGTGGATCCGCATGTGGACCTGGTTTTTCATTCCGGCGGCCACCTCGTCATGACATTCCGCGCACATTGCGTCGTCACCGGCAAAGGCCGGGACCGCAATAACGCATGCCATGACGATGAGCGCCAGCAGTATGCTCCGTTTCATATCAGTCACCTCCTTGATCCTTCCTAAAATCAAAAAATAATCCGAAAATCGAAATCATTGCGTTGTGCTGGAGAGTTATGAGCTGTTTTGCCATCCACCCGGGACGGCCGAGTCCCCCTCAACGGTAGGGCGGTCGGGCTCGCCGGAGGCAGTACTTCGTGCTCATATTCACAAGCTACTGATCTCAATTCGTTGTGTCAAGAATATGTCACAAGTGGATTTTCATACGATTATGATATGAGCAATCGGGCAAATGACAAATGCGACGGTATATCGGGTTAGAGTGCATGCCGTTGCTGGTTTCAACAGTATTCCGGCAAGAATTTTTGAAGCCGTCTTGGAATATGGTCTCAATTAGAAGTGTGCGGAGAACAGGGCGCGGGAAGCACAAAAAAAGGCGGACCCGAAGGTCCGCCGATAACGAGGAAAGCACCATCAATGTGATGGCTGAAATATCTGAGCCAGGGGATCGCCGGTGTAGCCGAGATCGGCCCAATCGAGGCGAGTGTCGGGTCCGTGGCAATCCAGGCAACGAAGGGCGCTGTACGCCGGTGTGACCTCGTGGAAGAGGCCCATATAGTGGATCGTAGGCATCCACTCGAATTCGGCATCCTTGATTCCGTAATACTGCTCGGTCGCGATCCTGACGGACTCGCCCATATCGCCGTGCTTGTAAAAGTCACCGGTTTGAATCGGCAGTAGCCAGCGCTTGTCTTTCAAGACCGGCATAACGGCCTTGTACAGCTTGAAGGCGAAGATCTTCGATTCCGGATCGTCTTTGGAACCTACCGGAACCGACACCATGACCTCGCCCGTGGCGTTGGTCTTGACCGGTTCTCCGCTGAGCTGCATCGTCACCTGCTCACCGTTCCACCAATGGAAGACAGGCGTGACGTCTGATCCGAAGGTGCCGGTGTAGGTGAATTTTCCCTTGGCTTCATCCCAGTGCCCTGCAGACCAGTCGCGGGTCATGTTGGTCGGATCTTCCTTGGCGAACGAGGGGATGTGGCACGATGTGCAAAATACCCGCTGAGCGTGGGTATTCAACAGGGCCTTCTCGTGAGGGGCGCTGCCGTGGCAGTCGCCGTTGTCACAACGGACCTGTTTCTCGGGCATCTCATCGCCTGCGATGTCGGCTCCGGGGCCCGGGATCTTGTGGTCCGCACCCGCGTGGCAGTCGATGCACTGCATGTCGTTGCCGTCGACGTCCATATGAACGTCGAAGTCATAATCGGCTTCAGTGAGGTAATACTCGATATCGCCGCGTTTGAAGTTGGGACCGCCACCGGATCCGGCGTGGCACCGAAGGCACATCACCTTGGTTGGGAGAGAGATTCTCTTGGAGACGGAATCAATGCCCTCGCGGTTCTTCCACAAGATGGGTTTCCACACCAGTTCTCCGCTGTCGCCCTCGTAGAGGTCGCGCCGGTAGCCGCTGGCGTGGCAGATGAGGCAGTCAATGTTCTCCAGTTGTTCCCGTGACATCTCGGTCGACGGCAGTTTGCCGAGGCCCGCGTGACACTTGGAACACCCGAGTTCGAGCACCTTGCCCTCGTCGTTGGTGACCTTCTCGATCCAGTTTGGCACTGGATTGGTACAGAAGTCATTGATCATGTTGATTTTACCGAGCTCCTGATCGTGAGAAGCGACGACGTTCGGCGCCTTGGCCTTCCACTGGTAATGCTGCGAGTGGAAGAAGGTCTCGGCTTCGTCCTCGTGGCATTCGAGACAGGTCGCCGTGTCCTCGTAGTGCTCGAAGTACTCCTGGTGGGAGTATTTCTTGCCGGCGAGGGCCGGACCTGCCACCAACAGGAGGCCGATAGCCAGAACACAGAGTCTGCGTAACATGCTCAGATCCCCTCTAGAACTTGGCGACCAGGCCGAGCTTCCACATGCTGGCCGAGCTGTAGGTCGGGAAGCCGAGAATCTGCATGGAGTTCAGATCCTTTGGGGCGCCCATGTGCCAGCCCGAGCCCGAGTAGTCATAGCTGTAGTCGATGTAGTCCAGCTTGAACTGGAAACGCTTGTTGATCGAATGCAGCAGGTAGATCTCGAAGACGTCACCGCGTGTGGCGGTCTTGGCGCCGATCAGATCGTCCTGGGACGGCGTGAAGTTGAACCAGTACTCCGAACCGTGGTTGTACTCGAGGCCGATGGCCGTCTGGTCGTCGTTGAAGTTGAATTTTGCGCCGACGTACCACATGTGGCCCGTTTGCGATTCTGGAGTCTCAAAGGGGTCGGAGAACAGACCGCCGAAGGGCGTCGTCACGTCGTTGGGGTGGCTTTTGTTGTAGTTGTAGTTGAGGAACCAGTCGACCGGACCGTCGCGCCGCGTCATAACGAGGCCCATAATGTCCATGTCGCCCAGGTTGGACGAAGGGGTGAAGCGCATCACGATCGGTGCACCGATCTCAGCCCCAGTGACCGGATTGACCGGAAGAGTCACCAGACCGCCGAAGCCGTCGGTCAGATCGAATCCGCGGGCGATGGTGGTTTGGATCAGCATGTCGTCGCTGTTGTAGATGTCCCAGTTGAGGCCGAGGAACCATGCGTCCTTCAGGGCCGTGGTCGGCGTCAGCACGCCGTTGCCGAAACCGCTTTCGTAACCCAGACCATAGCAAATGCGCGCAGTTGAGTACTCATTGATATGCCAGCCGGCGGTGATGCCGTCGAACTGGAAGTCGATCAGGCTGCCCATTGGGGTGCCCTGCCGGGGCTCGCCCTGGCGGTAATGAAGTGGGGGACCACCGGTCGAGGGGCGACGGCCGATCGAAAGATAGATTGGGGCGCCGCCGATATCTTTCCAGTCGAAGTAGGCGCGCTCGACGCGGAGGATGTCGGAGTTGGGGACAGTGGCGGTATTGCCGTCGATGTTGAAGCTGTTGGACTGGCCGTTGAAGACCTGGACGCCGGCGGAGTCGCCCCATGTCTTGTACATGGAGAGCCGGCCCGCGAAGCTGACGTTCTTGTAGACGTCGGCGTCGATGTTGAGGCGCAGACGGCTGGTGTAGAGCAGTGAGTTGTCGAAGTCATAGCCCGGCGTGTAGGTGTGGGGCAGGAGGTACTCCATCAGGGCCTGCATCTGCTCCGGTGGGAACATGCCGACGGCCTGCTTGAGCCAGTCGAAGGTCAGGTTGTCGGTGAAGTAGAGATACTGAGCGTAGTTCTGGGCGATGAAGGCATCGATCTCGCCGATGTCTGCCGGGGGCTGCATCGAGCCGGTGGCGCCCATGTAGAACATGGTGTTGACCATCAGGTTCTGCAACTGCATGCCGTTGAAGTGGTCCGGCGTTGTCGT
>JAUWTC010000289.1 GCA_030609785.1 Holophagae bacterium | reverse complement strand
TCCCTGGTCCACCAGCTGGACCTTGCCCAGAACCACATGAGAGGTTGAACCAAGCTCACCAATCGAAGCCAGGCCTTCAACCAGCCGATGGGCCTCCTCGTTATCCAGACCTCGGGCGAGTGTCAGCCGCTGCACGGCGAGGCCGCGAAGGGTTCGGATCAAAGGCGCCAGGTAAAGGTGGCCTGCTCGGATCGGCCTGTCGTCAACCAGAAGCTCTTGTTCAATGACCAAAAAAGTAATCTCGTCCCGCCCGCGCTCTCGAAGACAAGAATGCAATGCCTCGACAAGCCCCTCGACGCCTTCGATCACCCTCGGGTGCGTGGACGGATACAGAGCCCGGTAATTGACGGCGGTCGACAACGATTGAAGGAGCGGGAGAGCGTGGGCTGGGTCTTTCCTGGTCATCCTCCACCCCCGCCTTCCGGGCTCTCGGCGCCGATCAGGGAGCGGCAGATCTCACGAATTACCGGATCCAAAGACAATCTGCCCTTCTTCAGCCACGGCCGGCGATCGGCCTCGGAGTAGAGGCTGAGGGATTGATAAGCCGCGTGCCGCTCTTCAACGCTGACCGGGGCGAACCAACTCCTGAAAAACGGGGCGATCTGGGTGAGAATTTTGGCGTCACCGAATTCCCCCAGGGCTTGAAGAGCCCGCAACCTGAGCTTGCGTTGACGACCCATTCGATCCGGTTTGTTCAACAAATCAACCAAGGGTTGTACCGCAGCGCTGATGCGGGCGCTGCCGAAAACACCAATCGCCATTTCACTCACCTTGGGATCCTCGTCGGCAAGCACCTGCTCCACCAGAGCGGGCGTCATATCCGTTCCCAACTCCGGCATGCACTTGACGGCCTCGATCCGCACCCGTGAATCTTCGTGCGCCAGAGCCTTTTGCAGGACCTCGAGGGTCAGGCCCTCACCGACTTGCCGCAGCAGGGAGAGGATGTTGCGGATCATGTACCACCGTTGGTCTTCGAGAAGACCGATCGACGCCGGAACGACGGCGGGGCCCAGCGAAATCAGCAGATCGAAGATGTGGCGACGCCGAGAGAGTTCGCTTTCCTCTCCCAGCACGCACAGCAATTGGTGAATCGCCGTTGGTCCGAGCAACTCGATCAAGTTGTGGACAAGACCGATTTCCGAACTCTTGACCTCACCGAGAACATCGACGATCCCCGAGAGGGTCTGGGGCTCCCGAAGACCAGCGAGACACCGCTCGGCAGCCTCCCGTACCGGCTTGATCTGTTCTTTGGAATTCGCCTGTTCGCGCAGGTACTCGACGATGCGCGTCGCGGCCACAAATCGCCCTCCGGCCAACATTACCTTGAACGCCTCCTGCTGGCGCTCGATGACCCACCCGATCTGCTTCTCGTCCAGGAAGGGGCGCTGGAGAAGGTCGATCAGAGTCATCGACAGATCGACATCCAGCCGCTGGTCAGTGATGGAGTCCATATAGGGGCTGAGGTCGGTGAACATCGCGTGAACCGGCACGTGGCGTCTCAATTCCAGGAAGATCCGGTCATCCAGATCCCCGGCCAAAGGCGCCCGGTCGATGTCTTCATCCGAAAAGACCGCTCGCAGTTGCCGGGCGAGATCGTCCGGGTCTCTCAGCTGATTCGGGCGATCGATTTCCTTGACGCCTTCGGCGACCAGGCTTTCGACCGCCGCAACGACACGCGGAGCAAAACCGACCTTATCCGATCGCAGACGACGCAGTGACCCGACCATCTGAGCCGCGGAGACCGCACTGCCCAACGAACTCAAGCCAGGCGCCGCTTCGTTCCGCACCACCAATTCCCTGACGGCGGCGTCAAGGATTCCATGCTGCATCCCCTTGGGCATCGCCCCGATCAATTCCGTCACCTGACGCGCCGCCGACCGCCGGCTACCCTCATCTTCCGCTTCGATCATCTCCTCCGCTGCAGCCCCACCAACCACGACGGAGAGGGTTTCGACCACCTCCAAGGCGGAGGACCCTTGCACCAGGCTGCCCACATCCTCGCCACTGATGCCGTAGCTTTCCAACACCTGACCGACGACCGCCTGCACCTGGCCGAACGAGCTCCCGCCTCCTGCGGCACAATTCTCCGGATCCACGTTGAAACGTTGATCGTTGAGAAGTCGTTGCAGAATCCGGTCCCAAAGCGAAGAGTCCCTCTCCGCTTCAATGCCTTCGTCCTCGAGGCTGTCGGTCGCCACCAGCCCAGAAAAATCGACCGCCTCCACCTGAATATGCCGAACATCCCGTTGCTGCAGCTCGAGCCTCAAATCCCTGCCCTCGCTGTGGGCTTCGCTGCGGGGCAGGAGATTCAGGAGGTGTTCGAGCTCATCGCAATCGACGCCCTCTTCGAAACGAAGAACCGCAACTTCAAGAACGTAGAGAGCCGCGGCCAATCGAGCGGCAGGCGCCGACGTCAGCCTCTCGTCCGGTCCGATCAGGGCCTGTCGTCCCACGCCAAGAGCCAGGGACCCGGTCGGCGCCACCAGACCGGCCAGAACCGCGTGGGCCCGATCCAACGCTTGTTTTCGTTCCGGGTGCCCCGGTTGGTACATGGCAAGCCTCTGCCACGCCATCGCCAGCTCTGTGACGAACGAGGTCAATGAGACGACCACTTCGCTTTTCAGCATGACACTACTGTAACCCAACCCGACTCAAACGAAGCCGACAGGTCCCCACTTGACTCTCAGGCGTTCAAGCGCCACCCTGTGCTCTCGGAGGATCGCATGTCAACTGACGACCAAAAGGTCATTTTTTCAATGGTTCGAGTGTCGAAGACCCACGGGACAAAGACCGTCCTTCGGGACATCTCGTTGGGATTTTTCTACGGCGCCAAGATCGGTGTTCTGGGCCTCAACGGCGCCGGCAAGAGCACCCTGTTGAAGATCATGGCCGATGTCGAGGAGCCATCGGACGGTCAGGTCGTCCGTGCTCCCGGCTATTCGGTCGGCATGCTCGAACAAGAACCGACGATGGAGGCGGGCAAGACAGTACTGGAAGTGGTCGAGGAAGGCGCAGCCGATTCCAAGGCCCTCTTGGACGAGTTCGACCAGTTGGCCGAAAAATTCGCCGAGCCGATGGACGACGACGAAATGCAGCGGGTTCTCGACCGACAGGCCGATGTCCAGGACAAGATCGAGGCCGCCGGCGCCTGGGAACTGGACTCTCGTCTTGAACTGGCGATGGACGCGCTTCGGTGCCCTCCGGGCGACACGGTGGTCGATCACCTTTCCGGGGGTGAACTGCGCCGCGTGGCCCTGTGCCGGCTTCTGATCCAGCAACCGGACATCCTGCTCCTCGACGAGCCGACCAACCACCTCGATGCCGAGTCGGTCGGCTGGCTGGAACGCCATCTCAAGGACTATCCCGGGACCGTCATCGCCGTCACCCACGACCGCTACTTCCTGGACAACGTCGCCGGATGGATCCTCGAACTGGACCGCGGCCACGGCATTCCCTGGAAGGGCAACTATTCCTCCTGGCTGGAGCAAAAAGAAGAACGCCTCCGACAGGAGGAACGCTCTGAGGGCCGGCGTCAGAAGACGTTGGAGCGGGAATTGGAGTGGATTCGCATGGCCCCCAGGGGCCGCCAAGCCAAGGGCAAGGCCCGAATAAGCGCCTACCAAGATTTACTCTCGCAGGAACCGGAGAAAATGGTCAGGGACCTGGAGATCTGGATTCCCCCGGGCCCACGCCTGGGTGATGTCGTCATCGAAGCCGACACTCTGAGCAAGGCCTTCGGAGACACGCTGCTTTTCGATGATCTCACGTTTTCGATCCCGCCCGGGGCCATCGTCGGCATTGTCGGCGGCAACGGGGCCGGCAAGACAACACTGTTTGAAATGATCACCCACCAGGTCGAGGCGGACTCCGGCAGTTTGCAGCTGGGGGACACGGTCAAACTGGGCTACGTCGACCAGAAACGTTCGACCCTCGATCCCGATAAATCAGTCTGGGAAGTGATTTCCGAGGGCTCGGACTCCATCTGGCTCGATCGCGTCGAAGTCAACTCCCGGGCCTATGTCGGACGCTTCAACTTCACAGGCGCGGACCAGCAGAAGCCGGTCGGCCTGCTGTCGGGCGGGGAACGCAACCGCGTCCATTTGGCACGCATGCTCAAGGAAGGCGCCAATGTTCTCATGCTGGACGAGCCGACCAACGATCTGGACGTCAACACCCTGAGAGCGCTCGAAGAGGCGATCCTGGCCTTTGCCGGGTGCGTCTTGGTAATCTCCCATGACCGGTGGTTCCTCGATCGGGTGGCTACGCACATCCTGGCCTTCGAGAGTGACTCCCACGTCGAGTGGTTCCCCGGGCCGTACTCCGACTACCTCGCCGACCGCCGCAAGCGTCTGGGCGACCAGGCGGACCGGCCCCACCGGGTGACGTACAGAAAATTGACGCGGGCGTAGGGAGCGCTGTCAGCCATCAGCTTTCAGCTCTCAGCAAGCACCCCTCTCAGACGGGGCGTGCCTGGTACGACTTTCTTCATCGGGCAGACGTTCCAACCGAGACGCCGCCCCGAAGAAAGTCGATACCTGGCAACCCACGGAGAGTGCGTTGGCATTCG
>JAUWTC010000221.1 GCA_030609785.1 Holophagae bacterium | reverse complement strand
TTGAGTTTCTCGGCCAATTCCCTGACGGTCACCATTTCCGAAAGAATGACCGGTCCTTCGGGCTTCACGCCGTCCCGGAACTCGACCGTGCGGGTCGGACGGGGCACCGGCGCCGTTCTGCGAGTCGCTTCCTGCTTCTGCTGGCGCTTCCGGGCCTTCTTGCTCAGTCTCTGGCCTGCACCTGGGGGGCGTTGTCCGGGGCGCTGTCCGGGTCTTGAGGGAACAGCGGTCGCTCCGTCGGCCGGCGCTTTGACCTTCTGCTCCTCAAACTTATTGAGCAGATCGCGAATCTCTTTGGCATCGGCGGCCGCCTTGGCCTTCCGGCTGCTTCCGGGGCGGGTCTTGCCTGCAGCGCGTTCTGCTTTTCGGCGCTTTTCGGCTTCCTTTTGGGCCTGGAGGCGCTGCCTGATCTCGTCAGGCGACAGTTCTCGGAGGGTCTTTTCGAGTGGTGTCCTGGCTCGCGGCGGCTGAACCCGTTTGGCCTTGGTCTGGTCGGTTTCAGGCCGGTCTGCGGTGAATTCCTCTTCGGATACTGGTGGCTCGGGTTTGGCGACCACAGCCTCGTCAGCTTCCGGTACGGTTGCGGGCGCTTCGGCCCCATCCGTTGCCGGCGCCGCTTCGACCTCCGCGTCGGCCGGGGTTTCGGACTCGTCAGCAGCCGGGGCCTCGTCGGCAGTTTCGGCTTTGACTTCGGCGGTTTCGACGTCAGCCTCTGCGGCGATTTTCACCTCGGCAACGGCTTCTTCTGTTGTCTCAACCTCAGCAGCCGGTTTGACTGCGGCCTCGGCATCACCCATGTCCTTCTCGGACTCTTTCTCGGTGATGACCTCGCGGATCTCGTGATCCGTCTCCACGACCTGACGTTTGCGGCGTCGAGCCAGCCGTTCGTGGGCAGAGGTCGTGGTGGTTTCTTCGGGCGCTTTTTCGCGGCGCTGGATCACCTCTCGTGGGCGTCGTGCCAGTGTTTCACCGGTGATGATCGCCCGGACGGTCGCGAGGTCCAGGGCATCCTGCTCGGAACTGACGGTCACGCCAATGGCCCTGAGCTTGAAAATCAGCTCTCGCGGTGTGACGCCCATCGTTTTGGCAAGATCGACGACTCGCAGCTGCTCCATTATTCTCCCTCCGCCTCGGCGGTCTCGGCTCGAGCTTCATCGACTGCCTGTTGAACCATATCCTGGAGCCGCTGTGCGGTGACGGGCCCGATCCCCGGGATTGTGGCCAATTCGTCCGGGGTTCGGCTGAGGACATCCTGAGCTGTGTGGATCGCGTGGCTCTCCAGACGTTCCCGCAGCCGTTCGGAGATCATCTCCATCTCTTCGAGGGGGATCATCAGATCGTAGTCCAGGTCCTCGGTCGCTTCGGGGCCTTCGGGCTCGACGACGTCATCGATGCCCTCCATTTCGCGGAGCATCGAAGCAAGGGCCGAAGCAAGTTCATCCTTGACCGCCTCTTCGCTCTTGATCTCAATCCGGCTTTCAAGCAGTCGAGACGCCAACCGGACGTTCTGCCCTCGGCGACCGATGGTCAAAGAAAGCTGTTCGGTTCCGACGATGACGTCCAGGACGACTTCCTTGCCCTCTTCGGTCAGGGGTTCTCCCTCTTCGTTGACCAATTGGTTGCCTTCTTCGTCGAAGACCGGGACCTGGATAGGCTCTTCGCGAACCGCAACGCGGTTGATCTTGGCTGGAGCCAGGGCGTTTTGAGCAAAAGTCACCAGGTCCGAGTTCCACGGAATGATGTCGATTTTTTCACCTTTGAGTTCTCGGGTGATCGACTGGACTCGGGATCCCTTGAGCCCAACACAGGCGCCGACCGGGTCGATGTCCCGATCCTTGGAAAATACTGCGACTTTGGCCCTCTCGCCCGGCTCTCGGACACACTCCTTGACGATGACGGTGCCGTCATAGATCTCAGGGACTTCCATCTCGAGGAGCTTGATCAACAACCGAGGGTCTGTGCGGGACATGACAACCTGAGGCCTCGCGGCGTCCATCGTGACCTCGACGACGACCGACCGGATTCGGTCACCCGAGCTGTATCGCTCCTGCCGGACCTGATGGCCACGGGGAATGATGCCCTCCGTGTCGCCCAACTCGACAATCACCGCCCCGCGGTCGATCCGTTTGACAATGCCGTTGATCATTTCTCCGACGCGGCCGGAGTAGTTCCGAAAGACTACCGCGCGCTCGGCTTCCCGAACCCGTTGGAAGAGAACCTGCCTGGCCGATTGGGCGGCGATACGCCCCAACTGGTCGGTGTCCAGCATCTCGATTTTGATCTCGTCTCCAAGCTCGGCGTCGGGAACGATCGCCTGAGCTTCGGCCAGTGTCATTTCGCCGGCCTCGAGGGGAGCCTCTTCGGTCGGTTCGACCACGGAGCGCACGGCCCAGCAAAAGACCTCTCCGGTCTCGGGATCAACCTCGGTGTGGACCGCAGGCTGCTTGTAGTGTTTCCGTGCCGCAGAGGCAATGGCCTCGGCCACGGCATCGGTCAAAATCTGTGGCTCGATGTCGCGTTCTGCCGCCATTTGATTGACGAGGTTCTTGATATCCAGCTTCATCGACTGCTCTTCCTTTTCTTCAACATCTGGTCCCAATCGATCTCGAGGCGTGCCTCGAAGATATCGTCAAACGGGAGGTCAACCCGATCGCCCGCATCGGTGGTGATGCTGACGACGCCGTCCTCGAGCCCCACCAACTCTCCGGCCACCGTGCGGTGCTGCCGGAAGGAGGGCGCCATTCGGACATTGATCGGGTGTCCGGAAAAACGTTTAAAATCTTCTTCCGAGTACAATTTGCGGTCCAGTCCCGGGGATGAGACCTCCAAGGTGTATCCATGGACCAGAGGGTCCTCGACGTCCAGCAGGGCCGATGCCTGGTGGGAAATCGCTGCACACTGATCAAGGGTGACGCCGTCGGGACCATCTACTACCAAGCGAAGAATAGATTTTGGGCCTGACCCCATCAATTCGGTGGAGACAAGGCCCAGCCCCTCGCTTGCGACGAGGCTCCGCAATTGTTCGGTAATGGCAGCGTTTAACGACATCTTCTTGAATCAAAAGCCTTTCTTCTGTCGTAAAAAAAAGTGGGCCGAGGGCCCACCTTCCTTACGAAAGCAGACGGGAAGGTATAGCACAATGCAGGCCTCACGGCAACTGGAGAGGCAGTGATAGAGCAAGCTCGCAGGAGCAAGGGGTTAGGATTTAGGATTTAGGGTTTAGGGGTCGCCCGCTCGGCCCTCCCGAGATCTTGGGGCAGAGTGGATAACTGGGGGAAAACTCAGATCTCAACCCCAGAACCTGAGAGCCCCTGATCCCTAATCCCTGACCCCTAGTCCCTACCCGGCGGAGCCGGTCGGGCGCTTTTTGCGTCCGATTCCGCCGGGTTGCGTACAATCCGGGGATGGGCTGGATCGAAAGGATCATCGAGGACCGTGGCGGTGAGGTCAGTTTTGCTGAATTCATGGAACTGGCCCTCTATGATCCTGACCACGGCTATTACAGTGGATCGGAGCCACGGTATGGGAGGCGCGGTGACTTTTTGACGGCCCCCACAGCCTCCCTCTGGTACGCCAGAGTTCTTGCGGGATTTTTGACACGGCTGGCCGGTGGGACGGGCCCGGTGACGTTTGTCGATCTTGCCGCCGGTGACGGCAGCCTCTTGGCCGGCGTGTCGGAGGCTCTCGGTGAGCGCGGCGCGGATGTCCTGATCAGGCGTGTGGCGGTCGAGCGTTCTCCTGCGATGCGGGGGCGTCTGGCTCGGCGGTTACAGGGAACAGCCGATGTGGTCACCGATCTCTGGGAGGCCAAGCAACCTTCCGGGCCGGTCGTGGTCCACGCTTCTGAGTTGTACGATGCCCTCCCGGTCGAGCGGGTCATCGCCGGTAACGACGAGCTGAACGAACTCTGGGTTGCTGTGGTTGACGGTTCACTGGGCTGGAAGCAGCGGCCTGCGCGAGAAAATGTCGCGGGGTATTTCTCCGAACATCGAGTCAAGCTGGACCCGGGGCAAGTTGCCGAAGCATGCCTGAGCGCGCAGGACGTTCATGGGCGACACCTTCAATGGGCCGGTGATGATGCCTTGGTGCTGATCCTGGACTACGGGTACGAGGCCCGAAGGCTCTACGACGCTCGTGGCCGCGGTCAGGGCTCGCTGGCTTGCTTTCACCGGCATCAACTTTCCAGGGATCCCCTCGAGAGTCCGGGGGAGCAGGACATTACCGCCCACGTCAACTGGGACGACATCCGCATGGTCGCCCGGGAGGGGGGGTGGCATGAGATCGGTCTATGGCCACTGGCCGAGTTTCTGATCAGGGCAGGCTTGGCCGAGGTCGCCGAGGCTTTCGATCTCGGCATGGAGGCGCCGATGAACGCGCGGACCATTCGGGAACGCCAGGAAATCAAGCGTCTTCTCGATCCCGAGGGTATGGGATCGGACCTCAAGATGCTGATTCAGGGTCGGGGCCGCTTGGCAGCTCTCAGCTCTCAGCTCAGGTGCATGCAAAACTCAGAGGAAAATGCCACGAAGAGGGGAAGATAGCCACAAAAAGGCACAAAAAGGCACAAAAAGAGAAGCCAGATGAACTGCTGGAACTGCGCTTGAGGAGCGCGGGGCTCCCGCCCCGCATTGTGACGCCAGGAATATTGCACGCTGCTAAGACCATGCCCACGAAATAGACTCCAGTGGATATGGTCTATTTGGAGATTACGATTCTGTCGCCGCTGTTCCAGGAGGCAAGGTCGGGGGAAATCGTGGAACGGAACTCGACTCGCTTATAGCCGGCTGGTTCAATGATTTTTCGAACCGAGTCAATGAGTTCTTCTTTTTCAGGCCGGTCTTTGGTGGCCCATTGCTCTTCGGAAACGATGATCAGGAGGACCGGTGACCGGTTGATGACCTGTTCGATCCCCGGAACTCCGGGGAAGTCCTCGGTTGAGAAATCCTGCAGTTGACGGTATCGGTTCAGCCAAAGTTGGGAGAGGATCAACCCGAAAATAACGACAAGAACTGCCAACGCAAGACGTTTGAGCCCAGCCCCACGCTGGGCCGCGGCGGAAGAGTCACGCCTTCTGGAGACCTCGACGGGGCTGCGGGCCGTGTCGGAGCTGGAACCCGTCGAGTTCCACTGGTAGACAAAGCGCCCGTGATCCGGGGTGTCCTCCGGCTCGGTCTTCCCACCTCTATCGGCCTGCTCGACCTCGTCGATGAACGAGGTCAGGCGGCGCCTGGCGTCCTGCACCTCGTTCGTCGCGTCCGTCAGACCTTCATCTCTCATCCGACGCATCTCCTTTGTCATCGCGTGGGAGAGGCGATAGCCGAAATTCAGACCCTCCTCAACGGGGCCCCAATCCTCCGTGCTGTCGG
>JAUWTC010000255.1 GCA_030609785.1 Holophagae bacterium | reverse complement strand
GGCTTCTGGTCTGCCGTCGATTGCCGTTCATGCTGGAACACCGGAAGACCGACGCAGTCGAGTGGAACCACCGCAACGAGGCTGCGATGAAGGCACCCTGGGTGCGCCCAAACCTGGTAATTCACAAACTTCTCCAACGACATATGGAGACCGTCCGTCAGGAGAGCCTTCTTCAACTGATGGGACCGGAGAGTCCCCACGGTCTCGAGAATTATCACGGCCTGTCCCGAGATATCTTGGATTGGCGAGTCACGGTCACCTATCGTCACATCCTCAACGCGCTGCGTACCAACGAAAAGGGCCTTTTCACCGACTTCTGCAAGGATTTGGCCATCAAGAGACATGCCGACGGCTTTTCAGCCGAGGAGGTCTGCCGGGCCATCCGTCTGATCCACACCAACATCATCAAGATCGTCGGATCCGACCCTGATGCCACGCCACTGATGCCCACTCTCGACCGGCTTCTGGGGACGACGCTGGAGTTCGGCTGCGATCAGATCATGGAAACGTATGAAGAACTCGGCGCCGACGTCCCGGACGATTACAGCTGCGACGATCCCTTCATGAGGTACGGCCGACTCTTCGATGAACCAGAAGGACCAGAACGGCCATAAGGCCGTCACCCAGGGCCGCAAACGGCAAAGCCCAGGCGCCCGACAGATCGGCGAGCCACGAAAACACCAAGAAGACCGTCGCCAAGGCCTTGGCGGTCAACAACAAGCCAACCGTTCGATGCCGGAAATACTCCATCAGATAGCCGGCAGCCACCACCAGGTGAAAGGCGCCCCCCTGGCGAATAAAAAACACGGTGTCAACCTCGCCCCATCCGCCGAGTGCGGCGGCCCAGCGAGGGGCCCCCAACAAGACGACGCCAACCACCACGCTGTGAAGAGCCACCAGAACCACCAGCCATCGCTCCAGAGACCTGCGGTCCATTGTCATAGCCACCAGAGATCCGGTTCCGCAGGTTCGGATCGAGGCATCGCTGCCACTTTGAGACATTCCAACTCTTTCAATACCAGAGCCTCGACCTCTGAAACGGCCGCCTGAACGGTGTCACTGAGGCCGGTACCCGCCTCGAGAGTTTCAGGGACGACCCCGATCAGAACGATGTTGCCGGGACTCGAATCGGTCAACTCGGTGGCCATCAACGCCTCGCGCAACCCCGGCTCGTGCGGACTGGTCCTGGCCACCGGTGGAGCGCTCAACAACTCTTCGTCACGCCACACCCGTACGGACCCGGGCTCCGACTTGGCTCGCACAGCATCAAGCACGATGACCATGGTGGCGTCGGCGAGATAAGGGGTGAAATCCAGCCCCGGAGTCCCGACCTCGATGATCTCGACCGCGTCTGGAAAGGTGAATTTCGCCTCGAGATGCTTGATGACGGTGGGGCCAAGCCCATCGTCCGAGGTCAGTACATTTCCGACGCCCAAAATCCGAATCGGTGCGTATTCAGTCATGGAGTCATGATACACAAAAAAACGCCCGGCGAATGCCGGGCGTTTTTGATGTGCCGTTGTTTGAGTTACAACGTACGAACCTTGGACACCTCGTTCCCATCGGGATCAAGGGTGTGAATCGCACAGGCGAGACACGGGTCGAAAGAATGGATGGTCCTCAAGACCTCGAGAGGCCTCTCCGGATCAGCCACCGGGTTGTCGATCAATGAGGCCTCGTAGGGTCCCATACGGTCCTTGTCGTCCCTGGGACCGGCATTCCAGGTGGACGGCACGACGCACTGGTAGTTCTTGATCTTGCCGTCCTCGATGACCACCCAGTGAGACAGGGCCCCGCGAGGCGCTTCGTGGAAACCGAAGCCCTGAACCTCGCCTTTTGGGTACTCCCAAGGGGTGAAACTGGTGGTGTCGCCGCCACCAATATTCTCAACCAGGCGTTGCCAGTGGCCGACTGCGGTTTCGGCAATGACCGCTGCCCGGATCGCCCGGGCTGCGTGCCGACCCAAGGTCGAATGGAGCACGCCCGGACCCAGTTTGGCGCCCGCAACCGACCCAGCAGTCTTGAGCATCCAGGTCGCCCATCGTTGGGTTGGTTCATGCCCGCCGGCGAATCCCACCAGCACCGCTGCCAGCGGACCGACCTGCATCACCTGGTCGTCGAATCGGGGCGCCTTGACCCACGAATACTTCCCGTCGTGGTCGAGTTCCGAATAGGCGGGGTTGGTCTGCCCCTGGAAAGGATGTCGAGTTGCCTCGGTGTCCTCATACCAGGCCCTCGTAATGTTCTCCGTGATGTTGTCACGGAAATAAGGATCGTCGAAGGACTCGAACTGACGTGTGGTCCCCAGGTCACCGTTGAAGATCGTGCCACCCGGCAGTTCAAACACCGTGCCTTTGGTGTCGGTCGGAAGATCGGGCACGGAGAGGTAGTTGGTCACACCGGCGCCGTAGGACAGCCAGGGTGCGTACATCCCCGCGATTGCAGCAACATCGACCAAGAAAACCTGCTCGACGAACTGCTGGACCTCCTCCAGCAGTCCCTTGACCGCGTAGAGTTTGGCCATGTTGAGCGTCGCCTCGTTGTCCAGATTGATCGCGTTAGCCACACCGCCAACCGCGAGATTCTGGATATTCGGGGTCTTGGCGCCCAGGATTGCAACAACCTGATTGGCCTTCTTCTGATATTCCAACGCCTGCAGGTAGTGGGAAACCGCCAGCAAATTCACGTCCGGGTGGAGCTTCATCGCCGGGTGGCCCCAATAGCCGTTGGTGAAGATGCCCAACTGGCCTCGGGAAACAAAGCCCGCCAGCTTGTCCTTGACGGCCTGGAGTTCCTTGACGGAGTTGCCCGGCCACGCAGACAGGCTCTCGGCCAGTTTCGAGGCATTCTTGGGGTTGCCGTCGAGGGCTGAGACCACGTCGACCCAATCCAGGGCCGACAGGTGATAGAAGTGGACGATGTGGTCGTGCAGGGCGTGAACCGATACCAAAAGATTCCGGATCAATTGGGCGTTGAGTGGAATCTCGATGTCCAGCGCATTCTCGACTGCCCGGACCGACGCAATTGCATGCACCGTCGTGCACACGCCGCAGATCCTCTGGGTGAAGATCCACGCATCGCGGGGATCACGGCCTTCGAGGATCTTCTCGATTCCCCGCCACATCTGGCCGGAAGACCAACTTTTTTGGACTTTTCCTCGATCCACCTCGACGTCGATGCGCAGATGCCCCTCGATGCGGGTGATCGGGTCAATGGTGATCATTTGTGCCATGGGCCCCTCCTCAGCTCTGCGATTCCGACGGCATCCTGCCGGCGAGAATCGGGAATGTCTTGACGATGACGATATAGAGTGCGATCTCGAGACCGATCACTCCGAAGGTAATGAACAGTTCGGGGAAGGATGGGAAGTATGACCATCCCGGCCCCGGATCATATGCAACGATGTAGCTGTCGAACCGGTAGAGGGTCCCGGCGAAGATGATTACCAGTGCAGCCCTGAACACGTTCGAGAAATCCTGTCTCCGGCTGCCTGCCAGGAGGTACATCGCGTACAGGAACAGAGCATTCTCGATCCAGAACAACAAGCTCAAACCCCCGGAGTTGAACATCAGCGCCGCTTGCCCCTGGATGATCAGATCGACGATCCGAATGACCAGAAACAAGCCGAGAACGATGACCATGGCCCCGGACAGGCTCTTGAGCATCGAGTCCTCTCGAGGCCTCGAGAAGGCCCGTGACGAGAGAGTCGATTCCCACACGACGACCGCATACCCCATGCCGACGCATGACACCAGGTAGAGCAGCGGAATCATGCTTGTCGCCCAGAGTCCATGCACCTTGTCACCGGCGATCAACATCACCGTACCCAGGGAACTCTGGTGCATCGTCGGTAACAGCAGGCCCAGCGCGACAATCCAGATCAGGGCCTTGTCGAAGAACCGCAGTCCGAATTCCGCAAATTTCCTCAAACCCGGACTCGACGCATCCTTCATCTTCTCCAGGAACGCCGGCGCCAGTTCCAGCCACAGGACGCCCGTGTAAGCCATGACGCACAGGGCTACTTCCAACAGCGCCGAATTGAGGTTCCAGTCGAAGACTCGAAGAGGAATATTGTGGATCAGCCAGGGCCGACCGACGTCGATGACGATCGACATTCCCGCCATCGAATAACCCAGGGCCGAGGTCAGAATCGCAGGGCGGACCAGAGGATGGTACTTGCCCTTGTTGAAGATGTAACAGAGGATCGCAACGGCGTATCCCCCGCATGCGAGGGCCGTACCGGTGACCACGTCAAAGGCGATCCAGATACCCCATGGATACCCGTCGCTGAGGCCCGACACGGCGCCGATACCGGCGGCAAAGCGCCACAGCAACACAACGCCCCAGATCGAAAGGAAAAACAGGAGGAATTTAAAGGGACGGGTCAGCAATGGGCCGCCGACCGGTGAGGCTTCAGGATGTGCCATCACTCCTCCTCCTTCCCAGAACGCCGGTTTCGCCACATCACGGCCCCGAGGATTCCATAGAGTGCCACCGGAGCGACGAATCCCTTGTAGATCGTGTGTTGAATCGTGGCTGCCGAGATACCGGCGGGCTCCGAACCCAGGTCAGGAAGACCCAGGTTTTCAAAATCAACCCCGGCGAGGTAGAGCACCTGCGTGCCGCCCCCATCCTCGGCACCGTAGATTTTGGGTGCACCCGCAGGATAGTAGCGCTCCGGGTGCTCGTCGATACGACGCTGAGCTTCGGCCAACAACTCCCGATAGTCCCCGGAGATGACGGCCTCTTTCGGACAGACCTCGCAGCATGCCGGCATCGGTTTGCCGGTCTCGTCGCTGATGCGATGATTGCACAGCTCACACTTGACGATCTTCGGCATTGCCTTGTCCCATTGGAATTTTGGAATTGCAAATGGGCAGGCGACCTGACAGTAACGACAT
>JAUWTC010000351.1 GCA_030609785.1 Holophagae bacterium | reverse complement strand
TTTTGCCCGGGCCATGCGATCTTACGTTGACGCTTGGCGCTTCCGCCATCCGACTGGAGATGATTTTCGCGCGGCGATCAGCGAGAGTGCCGGGGAAGATCTCGGTTGGTTTTTTGACCAAGCCCTCGAGGGGGATGCCATTGTCGACTGGGCCGTCGCAGATGTCGTTCATCGCGAAAAATCATCGTCTGAGGGGATGATGTGGGACGGCGGCCGGTGGGTGGAGCCGGCCGGCGAAAAGGGCGACTCTGAGGATGATGACACGTTAGGAGAGCCTGAGGCCTGGGACATCAATGCGGACATCATGCGCCGGGGGGATTTTCGAGGACCGATCGAGGTGATGTTCCGTTTCTCCGATGGTCGTGAAGAACGGCGAACCTGGGACGGACAGGATCGATGGGTTCGATTTGAATTCTCAAGTTCAGAGCGGCTGGCGTCGGTGGTCATAGACCCTGAGGGCGTGTGGGCTCTCGAGGGTGAGAGAAAAAATAACTATTGGCGGGATCAACCCGATTCGGGTGTGGCGACGCGCCGGCTGTGGTGGGCTACGGCCGCCATGAGGTTGATGGCCTTCGCCGTTCAGCCGTGGAGTTAACCCCCATGTCTCACCAGTTTCCTACTGCGGCGCCCGATACACCATACCCTGGCGCACTTTTCTCAACTCGCCCTCCTCGACGTACAGGCCAGTACGCCTGCGTCGGTCGAGTCGCGAAAAAATCACCATGGCACGGCGTCTCGGGCGCCTCGCTACGAAATCCGGTGAGACATGAGGGTTTTCGATGGTAGATCAAAGACGACGTCCGTCGATCGTTTGGGGTGTGCGTACGGCAGCCCGGATGTGGGCTCTGGTATTGGTGGTGTGGCTGGTGGGTATGGCCTTCTTCGTGCCGGCATCGATGGTGTTGCGCCGAGCGGCTGTTGATGCCTTGGGCCATGTGCCCGAGGGCTTCGAACTTCCGGTCGGCGATGGTGCGATCCTGATGATGGGACTGGTACGTGATGTCGCCGACACATTGGTCGTTGGTCTGGTTTTTGCGGTCGTTTTGTCGTGGGCATGGACCGTCCTGTGGCACGCTGGAGTTGCCCGGGTGTCGGTCTGGGACCCCGAGGGCTCGTCCGGGGTCTCTCGCATTCTCGGGTTGGGCCTGGGCGCGTGGTGGCGCTATTGCCGCCTCTCCCTGGTTGCCCTGGTTGTGCTTTTGGCTTTGATGGTCCTGATTTGGATTCCTCTCGGGCAGGGCATCAAAGCGGCGTATGAAGCCATGGCCGAGGACCGCATGGTTCTGTTGATCGGCATCGGCATCGTCCTCAGTCCGATGGCGAAGTTTCTGGTGTGGGGGGCGACCCTGCGCGGGGCCTGGGAACTCGCTCGTCCGGATGCCCGGTCGCCTGTGATGGCGTGGTTGCGCGGGCTGATCGGTGTCTTCCGCCAGCCCGTCTCCACCTTTGGAACTCTTCTGGTGTTGGGACTTGCCCAGGCGGTTCTGGGATTTGTCCCCCTGGTGGCGCCGGTGTTCGTTCCCGCCCTGAGGGGAACTCCCGTGGGCTCGGTGGTGGCCGCCGGAGCGACCCTCGCCGCCTCCTTCCTCTTGGTGGCATTGTTCGCAGCCTTTGCGCCCATCAGCGGGGTCGTTTTCCGACCCGGACACGACGACGAGGCGTAACAACGGCTCGACCCGGGCTCAAAGCCCAAGCACCGAGAACTCGAGCGCCCCTCCGGCGGTGCCTGCCCAGAATCAGGACACGGTAGTCAGAGGATTGTGGACTCGAAGAGACTCGAATCTCCTGAAGTCGGAGTCGTTGGTGGCAATGTCGCGCACGCCGTGTTCGAGGAGGATGGCGGCGATATGCGCATCGGGAACCAGGTTTCCCCGAACGATGACGGTACGACTGATTTCCTCATAACAAGGCCAGAACTCCGGGCCTTCTCCCAGTGGTCGGATGTGCGGCACGCTGAGCAACTCGGCAATATTGCTGTGCGCGGCCTCCGGAGTCATGGGAGATTTGAATATCACACCATGGGTTGCGATCCGGAGGTAGCCCATGATGACCGGCCAGGGAAGGTAGAGAAGCTCTCTGCCGGCGGCCTTTTCTTCGAGGAACGCCAGTGCGGACCTGTGGAATGGGCTTTCGATGTCCGAGGCGTAGAGCAGAATATTCGTATCGACGGCGAGACTCATGGCCGCCTACCCTCGTCGAGGGCAGAGTAGAGAACCTCTTTGTCGGTGAAATCGACCCGGGCGCCCATCGCAGCGGTGCGCCATCTGAAGGAAGAGGCTCCAGCCTTCGCAACACGATGACTTGCAAGGGCCTCGGCAAGGAGTCGAGACACGGCTTTGCCGAGAGACAGGCCTTCGGCGGCAGCGTTCCGTTTTACTTCATCCAGGATTGGGTCCTCAATATCAACCGTCGTTCTACTCATGCATCTGATGTTAGGCAATTAAGCATCAGATGTCAAATCATCTGGAATTGGTCACCCCTCAGAGTAGCTCTGGAGGGTTTCGATCAATCCAATGGGAGTTTGAACCACCAAGAACGGCAAGGGTGCGAAGAGTTCCTTTTACAAATCCCTCTTTGCGGCTTTCCTTTGCGTTCTTGGCGATCTTCGCGGTTCAATTGTGTTCTTGTCCTCGGTGGCTCCGCCGGGCTACACGTCCTTCAACCTCTTGGGGCCCGCCGCGGCGATCGCTGCCGGGCAGCCATGGGCGAAGAGCTTGAAGTTTTCGATGTAGCGTGCGGCCAGGGCGTCATATCGGCGCCAGTAGTCGTCGGCGTTCCCCCACGAGGTCGAGGGATCGAGCACCTCTACAGGAACGTCGGGGCAGCTCAAGGGCACGTCGAAGCCGAACAGCTTGTCCCTGCGGTACTCGACCTCGTTGAGGCGGCCGTCCAGGGCGGCGTTGAGCAGATTCCGGGTGTGGCGGATCGAAATACGTTTGCCGACGTTGAAGCCGCCGCCGACCCAGCCGGTGTTGACCAACCAGCAGGTGGCGCCGTGCTGTGCCATCCGGGCGCGCAGCATGTCGGCGTACTTGAAGGGGTGGTGGACCATGAAGGGCGCACCGAAGCAAGCCGAGAAGGCGATCTCCGGCTCGATGCCCAAGCCGATCTCCGTGCCGGCGATCTTCGAGGTATAGCCTGAGATGAAGTGGTAGACGGCATGCTCGGAATCCAGGCGTGCGATCGGTGGCAAGACGCCCTGGGCGTCACAGGTCAGGAGGATGACGTTCTTGGGGTGGGTGTGGACCATGCCTTCCGGCACGACGTTGGGGATGAAATCCAGCGGATAGGCCGCGCGGGTGTTTTCGGTGTAGCGGTCGTCGTCGAGGTCGAGCTTCCGGGAGGTCTTGTCGTAGACGACGTTCTCCAGAATCGTGCCGAAGCGTCGGGTGGTTGCGTAGATCTCCGGTTCGTGTTCGGCCGACAGGCGAATGACCTTGGCGTAGCAGCCACCTTCGAAGTTGAAGACGCCGCTCGTTGACCATCCGTGTTCGTCGTCGCCTATCAGGCGCCTGGAAGGGTCGGCCGACAGCGTCGTCTTACCGGTCCCCGAGAGTCCGAAGAAGAGAGCGGCATCGCCCTCGTCACCGACGTTGGCCGAGCAGTGCATGGCCAGGACCTCCCGCATGGGCAGCAGGAAATTCATGACGGTGAAGATGCTCTTCTTGATCTCGCCACCATAGGAGGAATTGCAGACCAGAACCAGCCGCTTGGAGAAATTGATGACGATCGCGGTGTCGGTCCGGGTGCCGTCGATACGAGGATCGACCTTGAACGACGGCACGGCAATGAGAGTGAACTCAGGCACGTGGTTCGGGTATTCGTCCTGGGTTTCAGGGACGATGAACATGTTGCGGGAGAAAAGCGACTGCCAGGCGTCCTCGGTGATCACCCGAATCGGCATGCGGTATTCCGGGTCGGCCCCGGCGTAG